>JBEAVA010000002.1:0-12100 GCA_041161165.1 Actinomycetota bacterium | reverse complement strand
CTCTTAACATCCTCTGCTGTGTATGCCAACTTAAGCACCTTTGTTTTCAGTTGGCTCATTGATTAACTCTTTTTCCCAATCAGCAAGAGGTTGTTCAGTAGTTTTCTCAGCTGCAGCGGCTGCCTCAGCAGCTGCCTTATCAGCAATCTTTGCAGCATTTGCTGATCTAATTTGAAGTCCAGCAGCAATTGCATCAGTCATTACTCTGGTTAATAGAGCAATAGATCTAATTGCATCATCATTGCCAGGAATCTTAAAATCAACCTCATCTGGATCACAATTTGTATCCAAGATTGCAATAACTGGAATACCAAGCTTCTTTGCCTCAGCAACAGCTAAGTGCTCCTTCTTAGTATCAATTACCCAAATAGCTGCAGGTAGCTTGGTCATATTACGAATTCCATCAAGGTTCTTGTTTAACTTCTCGCGCTCACGGCGTAGAACAAGTAACTCTTTTTTGGTTAGAAGTTGGTCATTTGCACTCTCTAGCGCCTCTAACTCTTTTAATCTAAGTACGCGCTTATAAACAGTTGGGAAGTTGGTAAGCATTCCGCCTAACCATCTCTCCGTTACATAAGGCATTCCAACTCTGGCAGATTGCTGCTTGATTGGCTCATGTGCTTGCTTTTTGGTGCCAACGAAAAGTACGTGGCCACCCTTTGCAACTGCATCTTTAATAAACTCATAAGCTGCATCAATTAGCGCTAATGATTGTTGGATATCGATGATGTAGATGCCATTGCGCTCAGTGAAGATATAGCGCTTCATCTTTGGATTCCATCGACGAGTCTGATGTCCAAAGTGAACACCGCTGTCGAGAAGCTCTCGCATTGTTACAACTGCCATTTAGGCACACTCCTTTTTTCACTCTTTATTTACGCAAGGTAATTAAAGAGCACTCGGTTTGTGATCTAGCAATTTGCTAAATCCCTAGCATCTTCGAACCGAGTAGTTATCACTAACTACACCGAACAGGTTCTTAAGCTCTTAATTAGTAATCAATTAATCACTTTAAGATGCGTGAAGTCACAAAATTTTCATTTCGTGCTGAGGCAAATCCTACCTGAAGTTTTACGCCCCAATTTCCACATGATTACCACCTAGCCCACACGCAGGCCTGCATAAATAATCCAAAATAAGGGGGTGAGATACAGCTACCTAATCACAACCCTGGTTATTGGGGTGGTTATTGGAATCTTCTTTGGTGATTATGAAAATATTAGTTGTGAAAGCACTACCTACTGCGCAAAGCAAGATTTAAATAATCTGCGCCGCAGCTTTTAACTCATCCTTTAATAATTTTGCTAAGTATGGCTTGATCTGCCACTGTTCTAATAATTGCAGATACCGCTCTTTATCTAATGGCGCAGGGTTGGCACCGGTAAAGACTGCTCTAATTAAAATATTACGAGCGGTGTGCTCACCACCAATAAACTCCACAATATCTACCCGATAGCCTAGTAATTTTAAAATCTGAGCCCGCAGTGAATCGGTCATTAGATCAACCAAGCGCTCCTTCACCAGTCCATACTTTGTTAATAAGCCCCATGGCTCAGGTGATTCTTTAATCTGTGTTTGTAATTGATGCATGCAGCAAGGAGCTGCCATGATTACCTTTGCCTTATTTTTAACCGCCCAATAAATGGCGTCATCAGTTGCGGTATCACAGGCGTGAAGTGCGATTGCAATATCAACCTTTTGATTAGGTGTATCAGCTATTTTTGCCGCCAAGAATTTGGCCTCAATCTTTAACTTAGCTGCCACCTTTTCATTATGTTGCTTGGAATCATCCCGCTCATCTACACCCAAAATTGAAACCTTTTTGTACTTATCCTTTAAAAACTCCTGCACGGCAAAGGTTAAATAAGCATGACCGCAACCTAAATCAACTACTGAGATCTCATCTTGATTGCTCAGATCAGTATCTAAAGTTTGGCTAATCAACCTTAAAAACTCATCCACCTGCTTGTACTTATCCATCTTGCTTGGCTTAATTCGCCCCAACAGGTCAGATAAATCAAGTGCCTTAAATACTTGATTACTCTCCGGCAGCATCCGCATCTTTTGCCGGTCATGAGAAAGATCTCTGCTTAATTTCACCTTACTGATTGCAACTAATGCCTCATCCTTTTTAGAGATCCTCACCTGGTAGGACTCATCTTGGGTATCTACTAATAAGTTTGCATACCCACTTTCAAATAATTGGATAAAGTTAAAATCAGCTGCCACATTCTTAGTTATATCCTTCTTGCCATCACTTGAGATTATCTGCCACTTAATCTCATCCTTAATCAAAACCTGTCTAATATCAATCCGTTCATACTCTGTTTGCATATTACGCCGCCGCCCAGAAAGGACTGCCCTAACAAAACTTTCTGATCTAATTCTTTTATCTAATTGCGTAATGGCAACTGGTAATTCAATCTTCACAAATTAAGCCCTTGGGTGTGCTTGCTTATAAGCAGTTTGCAATCTCTCAGGTGAGACATGGGTGTAGATCTGAGTGGTAGATAAAGAGGCATGTCCAAGAATTTCTTGCACGGTACGCAAATCCGCTCCCCCTTCAAGTAAATGTGTGGCAGCAGAGTGGCGAAGTCCATGTGGTCCCATCTTGGCGCCCACTGCTTTCATCGCCTCATAGACAACTTCGCGCACAGTTCTTTGATCAATTCTTTTGCCACGAGAGCCTAAAAACAAAGCATCAACAGATGAATTATTAACAAACTCATCTCTGCCATTTTTTAAGTAATTATCAATTGCTCGCATCGCTGGCAATCCCAATGGCACCACCCGCTGCTTATCCCCTTTGCCAATTACATTCAAAGTGTTTCTAGATCGATCCACATCACTAAGATTTAATCCACAAAGCTCAGAGACTCGAATTCCTGATCCATATAAAACCTCAACCAATGCTAGATCTCTAATATTTACCGCAGTTGGCTCCTCGACAGATTTAACCTCAAGTGCTTTTAATACCGTTGCAGCTTCATCAACATTTAAGACCTCTGGCAAAACTTTATGAGGTTTTGGAACTGCAAGATTTGCACCAAGATCAGAGGTTAACCAGCCATTTGCTGCTGCCCAATTTGTGAAGGCCCTTATTGAAACTATTCGCCTAGTTAGAGTAGCCCTGGCAACACCTGTAGTTTGTAGGTTGGCAAGCCATGATCTAATGTGTTCAATTTCTAATTGATTAAACTCAACAATTCCTAGTTTTTCCATATGCTTAAGAAAAGATTCTAAATCTGTGACATAACCTTTAATTGAGTTATCAGATAAATTTCTAACCAGCGCTAGGTGCTCTTCATACTGGGTGATCAGCGCTGCGGACATGAATAGCAGATTACTCGGGTTTGCGTCCCTGCCTTAGTAAGCCATAGGTAACCGCGTCATCTAATGCCATAGCTGAGGCTGCAATCACATTCTCATGCACACCGATTGTGCTCCACTCGCCATTGCCATCACTAGTCTCAACTAAAACTCTAGTTACCGCCCCAGTTCCTAGCCTGCCTTCCAAAATACGTACTTTGTAATCAGTTAACTCAAGTTTTGAAAGCTCTGGGTAAAACTTTTCTAGGCCGCTGCGAAGTGCGTTATCAATTGCGTTAACTGGACCATTTCCAACACCATTTGCTGAAATAGTCTCACCCTTTGCATTGATCTGCACCGTTGCCTTACTAGTTACTTTGCCTGAATCATCCTGATGAACAGTGGTTTGCCAATCTAAGATTGTGAAAAAGCTTGGCCGCTTTCCTAAAACTTGCGTGCGTAGCAGTAATTCAAAGGATGCATCTGCTGCTTCAAAGGTGAAACCTTTTCCTTCCAAATCCTTAACCTTCTCCACAACTCTGCCGATTAAATCCTTATCTCCACCCAAATCAATTCCCAATTCAACAGATTTCAACTCAATTGAAGCACGCCCGGCCATCTCAGAGACCAACATGCGCATGTCATTGCCAACTGACTCTGGAGTTTCATGTTGATACATCATCGGATCCACTTTAATTGCAGATGCATGAAGGCCTGCTTTGTGGGCAAATGCTGAGGTGCCAACATATGGTTGACGAGCACTCGGCGCAACATTTGTAATCTCAGCAACTGCATGTGAGATACGGAAAGCTTCTTGTAATTTACCTTGTGGTAAAACTACTTGTTCCTTCTTTAACTCCAGATTTGCAATGATATTTACTAGATCAGCATTTCCAGTTCGCTCGCCATATCCATTTAAAGTTCCCTGCACATGGGTCACACCAGCAGAGATTGCCGCAAGTGAGTTAGCAACTGCGCACCCGGTGTCATTGTGGCAGTGAATACCAAGACGAGCCTTTGATGCAGTTAATACCTCATGGACAATATTTGATAATTGATCAGGCAACATTCCACCATTTGTGTCACAAAGGGCTACAACATCAGCACCTGCTTCTACTGCAGCTTTAACCACCTCAAGTGCGTATGCTTTATTGGAAAGGTAGCCATCAAAGAAGTGTTCAGCATCTAAGAAAACTCTCTGACCACCTGCTTTTAAAAACTTAATTGAATCGGTAATCATTGCAAGATTTTCGTCAAGATGTGTCTTAAGTGCTAGATCAACATGGCGATCATGGCTCTTTGCCACTAGCGTTACGACCGGTGCCTTTGAATCTTGCAAAGCGCGCAGTAGCAAATCATCTGCCGCCTTTACTCCAGGACGCCTGGTGGAACCAAATGCAACAAAGGTTGCATTCTTTAGTTTTAACTCAGTTTGGGCTAATTTGAAAAACTCAGTGTCCTTAGGGTTAGCACCCGGCCAGCCGCCTTCAATAAAACCAACACCTAAATCATCAAGGTGGCGCGCAATAGTTAACTTATCGTGAACTGATAAATTCAAACCCTCTTGCTGGGCGCCATCACGAAGTGTGGTGTCATAAATATGAAATGAATCATTTATTGGCATTAGATAACCCGTTTATTCCAACCGTGTTTATCTGCTGCTGTGCCATGCTGAATAGCAAGTAGTGCTTGCCTAATCTGATTTGTAATTGGACCTGGTTGGCCATCTGCTGTTTGCCAGGTGCCATGAATGCTTTTTGCAGTACCAATCGCTGAAACAACTGCAGCAGTTCCGCATGCAAATATCTCTGTAATCTCACCAGATTTAACGCCATCTCGCCAATCATCAATTGAGATCATCGACTCCTCAGTTTTGTATCCAAGATCATTTGCTAAAGTTAAAATTGAATCACGGGTAATGCCAGGAAGTAATGTGCCTGTTAATTTTGGAGTGATGATTTTGGCATCTTTGCCACTTCCCTTAATGAAGTAGAGATTCATGCCACCCATCTCTTCAACCCACTTACGTTCCTTGGCATCAATGTATGCAACCTGATCACAACCCTCTTTAGCTGCTTGTTTTTGCGCAAGTAAGGATGCTGCGTAATTTCCACCGCATTTTGCCTCCCCTGTGCCACCTAAAGCTGCTCTTACATACTCAGTTGAGATCCAAACTGTTACTGCTTTTGCAGAGTTAAAGTAGGCAGCAGCAGGGGTTGCAATCAAAATATATGTTGCATGATTTGATGGCCGCACTCCTAAGCCAACCTCAGTTGCGATCATAAATGGGCGTATATATAAAGACTCACCTATTTTCTTTGGTACCCAGCCAGCATCTGCTTTAACTAACTCTTCAACGGTTTTAACAAAAAAATCAACTGGCATTTCCGGAAGTGCAATTCGAGCAGCAGATTTTGCAAAACGTTTTGCATTTGCATCAGGTCTAAATAAGGACACTCCACCATCTGGTTGTGAGTAAGCCTTCATTCCTTCAAAGATCTCTTGGCCATAGTGAAAAACCATTGCTGCAGGATCTAAAGTAATTGGACCATATGGTTGTAATTTGGCATCGGCCCAACCAGTTGCCTCACTCCACTGGGCAACCACCATATTGTCGGTGTAGTACTTACCAAAACCAGGCTCTGCTACCCGCTTCTGCCGTTCAGCTGCTGGTACTGGATTTGTATTTGGATTACTAATTACCTTCATAGCACTCCCGCCACTAACGCATCCCCGATTTCAGATGTTGATCTCTTCTTTTCCCCACGTGCTGCCAAATCTTTAGCGACCGCTGTTTCAACATCAGTTGCTGCTTGAGTTTGGCCTAAATGATTTAACATCATGGCAATTGATAAAACAGTTGCAGTTGGATCAGCTAAATTCTTACCTGCAATATCAGGGGCAGAGCCATGGACTGGTTCAAACATTGATGGAAATGCACCAGTTGGATTGATGTTGCCACTTGCAGCCAATCCAATGCCACCGCAGATTGCAGCTGCGATATCAGTAATGATGTCGCCAAATAAGTTATCGGTAACAACTACATCAAAGCGTTCTGGGTTGGTTACAAAAAACATAGATGCGGCATCAACATGTAGGTAATCAGTTGTTACTTGAGGAAAATCCTTAGCAACCTCGTTAAATACCCGGGTCCATAATCCACCTGCTCTAGTTAACACATTGTTTTTATGAACAAGAGTAAGTTTCTTGCGCGGTCTATTCATTGCTCGATTAAAGGCATCTCGGATAACGCGCTCAACACCTTTATAGGTATTAATTGATTCCTCGATTGCTAACTCTTTATTTGTGCCTTCATCTTTGATAGATCCAGCTCCTACATAAAGGCCTTCGGTACCTTCTCTGACCACAATAAAATCAATACCTTTATTATTCGTAATTGGTGATGTAACACCTGGAAATAATTTTGCAGGTCTTAGATTTATATAGTGTTCAAATGCAAATCTAAGCTTTAGCAGTAAACCTCGCTCTAATACTCCACTTGGCACAGTTGGATCGCCAACTGCTCCTAATAAGATCACATCAGCTTTTGCAAGTTCTGCCATGACTGCATCAGGAAGTGTCTCTTTAGTCTTATGCCAGTAGGCAGCACCTAACTCATAATTAGTTTTCTTAAACTCTAAATCATATTTTTTAGCAATTGCATCAAGTACTCGAAGACCTTGCGTTACCACCTCAGGACCAATGCCATCTCCTGGGATTGTAGCTAAATTAAAAGTTTTCATTCATTCACCAAATTCACAAAGCGAACTAGGGATGCACCAGTTTCTTTTGCAATCACATCAATAATCTCTTTAGGAATTACTGAATCAACAGTTAATGCCATCAAAGCTTGGCCACCTTCTTGTGTACGGCCCACCTGCATATCTGCAATATTGATTTTCAACTTACCCAAAGTAGTTCCAACTACACCAACTACACCTGGGCGGTCGGCGTAACGCAGGAATAGCAAATTATTGGTTGGCTTTAGATCAAGATCTAACTTATCAATTGCCACAATTTTTTGGATCTGTTTAATTCCCATCAAAGTTCCACTAACAAATACTTGGCTGCCATCAGCACAAGCTGCCCGCACTGAAACTAAATTACGGTGATCTGGGCTTTCAGAATCAGTTGAAACTGATGAAGTAATTGATCGCTCCGCTGCTAATGCTGGGGCGTTTACATACGTAACATCTTCAGCACCCATTGCAAGAAGTGCTCCCTTTAGCGCACTAGTTGCAAGTACTGAAACATCTAGAGTTGAAATCTCACCTCTGACCTCAACATCAATGGCAGAGATAACATCATTTGCTAAGGCAGTTGCTACTTGAGCTAATTTTTCAACCAGTGGTAGTGCTGGGCGAACAGCTTGATCAATTGCGCCACCCTTAACATTTACCGCATCCGGAACTAACTCACCAGATAATGCTTTTCTTACTGAGATTGCAACAGCAATTCCAGCACGTTCTTGTGCTTCATCAGTTGATGCGCCAAGGTGAGGAGTTGCCACCACATTATCTAGTGTAAAAAGTGGTGAATCCGTACAAGGTTCTGTTGCAAATACATCAAGAGCAGCACCAGCTACCTTGCCAGCTTTGAGTGCTTCATAAAGGGCGCTCTCATCTAATACTCCGCCACGGGCAGCATTAATAATTCTTACCGTTGGTTTAACTTTATTCAAAGCCTCTGTACCAATTAAATTTGCAGTCTCTTTAGTTTTTGGAAGGTGGATTGTGATGAAATCACTTACTCTTAACAACTCATCCAACTCAACCAATTTAACATTTAATTGGGCAGCTCTTGCTGGCTGTAAATAAGGGTCATAAGCAACTACATCCAGACCAAATGCCTGCATTCGATGGGCTACCAATTGACCAATCCGGCCAAAGCCAACAATGCCTAAAGTTTTTTCAAATAACTCAGCCCCGGTGTATTTAGATCTTGCCCACTTACCATTTTGCAAAGCAGTATGCGCTGGTGAGATAAATCTTGCGCTAGCAAGAAGTAATCCAATTGCAAGTTCGGCAGCGGAGACAATATTTGAAGTAGGTGCGTTAACCACCATTACACCCGCTGCAGTGGCGGCTGAAATTTCAACATTGTCTAGACCAACACCAGCTCGTGCAATAACCTTTAATCCCTTTGCTGCTGCAATTGCCTCGGCATCCATTTTGGTGGCAGAGCGAATTAATACCGCATCTACTCCTTTAGAAAGAGCAGCTAATAACTCTGCACGATCTGCGCCATTGCAATTGCGCACCTCAAAGTCAGGTCCGAGCGCCTCTAATGTGGCTGGACTTAACTCTTCAGCGATAAGTACTACTGGTTTAGCCACGCGCCGCATTTCCCTCTTTGTAATCATCATTGTTTGCAGATTTAACCCAAGACATCATTTTGCGAAGATCTCGGCCAACCTGCTCAATTGGATGTGCTTCACCCTTTGCGCGTAATGATTTAAATTCAGGAGCGCCTGCATCTTGATCATCAATAAATCTCTTAGCAAATGCACCTGATTGAACATCAGCAAGAACTTTTTTCATGTTCTCTTTTACGCTTGGATCAATAACTCTTGGACCTGAGATGTAATCACCGTACTCAGCTGTATCAGATACTGACCATCTTTGTTTTGCAATTCCACCTTCATACATAAGGTCAACAATTAGTTTTAACTCATGTAAACACTCAAAGTAGGCAACCTCTGGTTGATAGCCAGCCTCAATCAAAGTCTCAAAGCCATACATAACTAATTGAGAGGCACCCCCACAAAGAACTGATTGCTCGCCAAATAAATCTGTCTCACACTCTTCTGTGAAGGTGGTCAAAATTCCACCGGCCCGAAGTCCGCCAATTGCTTTTGCATAAGAAAGAGTTAGCGGCCAAGCATTTCCAGTTGCATCTTGCTCCACCGCAACAATTACTGGCACACCTCGTCCTGCTGAATACTCTCGTCTTACTAAGTGTCCTGGACCCTTTGGTGCGACCATACAAACATCAACATTTGCAGGTGGCTTGATATATCCAAATCGAATATTAAATCCATGTCCAAAAAATAGCGCTGCGCCATCTTTCATATTTGGTGCGATTGAATCATTGTAAATATGGCGTTGCACATGATCTGGAGCTAGCAACATCACAACATCTGCGCCCTTTACTGCATCGGCAACAGATGCAACCTTTAGGCCTTCTGCTTCAGCTTTAGCTCGAGATTTTGAACCATCAGCTAAACCAACCACAACATCAACACCGCTATCTCGTAGGGATAGTGCGTGTGCATGTCCTTGAGATCCATAACCAATTACCGCAACCTTTTTAGATTGGATGATTGATAGATCTGCATCTTCATCGTGATACATCGTTGCCACTGTGTTTCTCCTTATGTTGGTTGGTTTGTTAATTTTGGTAATCAGCTGTGGAACTATTTGGGTCTGACTCATTCGCTGTTCCCATCGTAGATAAGGTGCGATCGGCCAGGGTTTTCTCCCCTCGCTCTAGCGCAACTAAGCCAGATTGGACTAGTTCGCGAATTCCATGTGGTTTTAACTCTGCCAGTAAAGCTTCAATTGCAGATGATTGACCCACCGCCTCTATTGAAATAGCAGAAGGTGATTCATCAGCAATAATCGCGTTGTGCTTTTTAACAATCTCTTTAGTTGCAGCTGTATTTGCAACCTTAACTAGCAAAATTTCTCGCTTAAGTGAATCAGAATCCTTCATTTCAGAAATTCCAATCACATTTACTAACTTAAATAATTGCGCGCTCACCTGATCAAGCGCATGTCCTTCAAGATTTAAGACAATAGTCATGCGAGAAACCTTTGGATTCTCAGTTGGACCAACTGCAAGTGAATCAATGTTGTAACCACGACGAGAGAACAATGAAGCAACTCGGGCAAGTACGCCAGGTGAGTTTTCCACTAAAACTGCCAATGTATGAATAGCCATTACAACTCCTGTGAATCCCAGACAGGTGCCATAGATCTGGCAACAGTAATATCATCATTAGAGGTTCCAGCTGCCACCATCGGCCAAACCATCGCATCTCTATGAACATTAAAATCAACAACTACTGGGCGATCATTAATTGCCATCGCAGCTTCAATTGTCTTATCCACATCCCCTGGTCTCTCACAGCGCAATCCAACACAGCCCATAGCTTCAGCCAATAATTTAAAATCAGGAATGCGCTTTGAGTGCAGATCGGTATTTGAATACCGTTGGTTATAAAACAAGGTCTGCCATTGGCGAACCATGCCAAGGGACTCATTATTAATTACCGCAACCTTAATTGGAATATTATTTAAGGCACAGGTGACTAACTCTTGGTTTGTCATTTGGAAACAACCATCACCATCAATTGCCCACACAGTGGTATCGGGTGCGCCAACCTTTGCACCCATTGCAGCCGGAACTGCGTATCCCATAGTTCCTAATCCACCTGAGTTAAGCCAAGTTCTTGGTTTTTCATAACCGATAAATTGAGATGCCCACATCTGGTGTTGACCAACACCAGCAGCAAAGATTGTGTCAGAGCCTGAGATCTTGCCAATTCTTTCAATTACATATTGTGGTGAAACAGAGCCATCTGATGGTTTGTCATAACCAAGTGGGAACTTACTTCGCCAGCCGTAAACCTCATTAAGCCAAGGTGTTAGATCCGGTGCTGATTTAGCCAGCGCCACCTTGGTTGCTGGAACTAATGCTCTTAATACATTTTTTAGATCGCCAACAACTGCTACATCTGCATGGCGATTCTTACCAATCTCAGCTGGATCAATATCGGCGTGAATAATCTTGGCATTAGGGGCAAAGGTGGAAAGTTTGCCAGTCACACGATCATCAAATCTGGCACCTAAGGTAATCAATAAATCTGCCTTTTGTAATGCGGTAACTGCAGCAACTGTGCCATGCATACCAGGCATGCCTAAATGTTGTTTATGTGAATCTGGGAAGGCACCCCGCGCCATTAAAGTTGTAACAACTGGAGCACCAGTGATCTCAGCTAACTGCATTAACTCTTTGGCAGCATCTGCCTTAATTACTCCACCACCAACATATAAAACTGGCTTCTTAGATTGGGAAATTAAAGCAGCAGCATCTGAGATCGCCTCACTCTTTGGCTCCAGTACAGGGTTATAACCAGATAGTGAAACACTCTTTGGATAATTAAAAGTTGTCTCCTTTTGTAGAGCATCCTTGGCAATATCTACTAATACCGCGCCAGGCCGGCCGGTGCTAGCAATATGAAATGCTTCAGCAATCGCCCGCGGAATATCTGCTGGATCTGTAATTAAATAATTATGTTTTGTAACTGGCATGGTGACGCCGCGAATATCTGCCTCTTGAAAGGCGTCCGTGCCAATTGCAGCTGAGGGAACTTGACCGGTAATGGCAACTATTGGAACTGAATCCATCTGCGCATCAGCAAGTGGTGTTACTAAATTTGTAGCTCCAGGACCAGAGGTTGCAATACAAACACCAACTCGACCAGTTGCTTGGGCATACCCGGTTGCAGCATGACCTGCACCTTGTTCATGTCTAACTAATATGTGTCTAATCTTTGAATCAAATATTGGATCATAAGCAGGCAGGATCGCGCCCCCTGGGATACCAAACATAACCTCAACCCCAGCAGCCTCTAGTGCGTTAACTAAACTTTGCGCACCGTTGATCTTGCTCATTGCTTCCTTTCATTTACTTATGCCCTACTAAAGCAAAACCCCTCAGTTTTATCTGAGGGGTGCGAACTAACTTTTTCTAGTTAGCGCGCACGCTCAATAATCACCACGACCAC
>JBEAVA010000058.1:0-4853 GCA_041161165.1 Actinomycetota bacterium | reverse complement strand
GGCTTGCAATAACAAATCTAGATCATCACCCACATCATCAGTTATTACATTTGACTTAATTGGTGCATTTAAATCAATTCGATATACCGGTTGCAATTGAGCTTTAACATGATTTACAACTGCTTCAATTTCACGTTCTGAGACATATGCTCCTTGAATTCTTACTGCCTTGCTTGCTCCCATTGGCAGGAATAAACCATCACCTTGACCTACTAATTTCTCCGCTCCCGGTGTATCTAAAATAACCCGTGAATCTGCCAGGCTGCTCGTTGCAAAAGATAGACGAGATGGCACATTGGCTTTGATTAAACCTGTAACAATATCAACGCTAGGACGTTGTGTTGCAAGCACTAAATGTATTCCTGCAGCTCTTGCTAATTGAGTAATACGTACAATTGATTCTTCAACTTCACGTGCGGCAACCATCATTAAATCTGCTAACTCATCAACAATTACCAACAAATAAGGATATGGCTCAAGTGTGCGCTCACTGCCAGCTGGTTGGGTGACCTTGCCAGCCTTGACTGCTTTATTGAAATCATCAATATGCCTAAAGCCAAAAACTGAAAGATCGTCGTAACGCATTTCCATTTCACGCACTACCCAAGATAAAACGTCAGCGGCCTTCTTTGGATTTGTAATGATTGGTGCAATTAAATGTGGTACGCCCTCATAATTTGTTAATTCCACTCGTTTTGGATCTATTAGTACTAGGCGCACCTCATCCGGAGTTGCTCGCATTAAGATTGAAACTACCAAAGAGTTAATCATTGAAGATTTACCTGCGCCAGTTGCACCTGCTACTAAAAGGTGTGGCATTTTTGCAAGGTTTGCACACAAGAATGATCCTTCAACATCTTTTCCTAGCGCGATCAACATTGGATGGGTATCACTTGATGAGACCGAAGACCTAAGAACATCGCCTAGAGCCACAATCTCTCTATCTGAGTTTGGAATTTCAATTCCGACTGCAGATTTTCCAGGAATTGGCGAAAGAATTCTAATTTCACCACTGGCCACCGCATATGCAATATTTTTAGATAGAGCTGAAATTGCCTCAACCTTTACGCCATTTCCCAACTCAACTTCATATCTAGTTACTGTTGGTCCGCGCATGAATCCGGTAACTTGAGCATCAACATCAAATTGTTCAAAGACTTGTTTAAGAGCGGCCACCACAGTTTCATTAACCTTAGATTTTCCCTTGCTGGCTGGCCCACCGCGAAGTAAATCAGCTGGCGGTAATTCATACTTTGCGTCCGATGAAAGTAGAAGTTGCTGAGGTCTGGTGGTCTCACTCTTTACAGGCTTACTTATCTTGGGTACCTCTTGAGTTATCTCATCAAAATCCTCAAGTTCAACCTCATAATCTAATTGCTGAGGCTCAAACTCTTGGACTAAGTCTTTAACCAAAGGAGATTCAAAAGGTGGACTCTCACTCACTTCAAAATCTTCATCAACCAAACGCTCTGCCCGTCTAGCTCTGGCATTGCCGATGCCAGACTTGCCTAAGCTAAAGATTTTTCCGATTTGTGTAAAAACTTTTGAAAGAGGAGTCTTGGTGATTACTAGCAATCCAAATATTAAAAAGATTAAGAAAATAGGTATCGCTAGAACTTCAGTGACTAGCGCAACCAATCCAGTTGATGCCGCATAGCCAATCCAGCCACCACCATCACGCATTGCAGTCGCGCCAGTTCCAGTTGAACCATTAATTATGTGAGATAGCGATGTAGTACTGACTACGAGCAGAATAGTTCCAATAGAAATTCTTCCAATATCGGCTGAATCATCAGTAGATTTAAATAGTCGATAAGCAAAAAATATAAACATCACAGGCACCAAGTTTGCTAGTAGGCCAACTCCACCAAATAAGAATGAATAGGTGGCTCTACCTAATTGGTTATTTAGATCAAACCAAACGCCTGCTGCAGAAATTAGGGCCAGAATAAATAAGAAGAATGCAATCCCATCTCGTTGGTGAGCTGGATCTAACTCTTTTGAAGATCTAAATATGAATCGAACGCTACTTCCAATTGCTCGTGCGATTAAACGCCAAAGCCAGCCAATACCTCGCAGGATGGGTGCAAAGAAATTAGATTTCTTTGTTGATTTTTTCTTTGCCATAAGAAGATAAGCCTAAAGAATAAGTTAATTTCAAGCCGTAATCGGCACGCACTTTGGCTAGAAAGTTAAGAAAAAGGTTTATTAAACCTCAACAACTAACGGAATGATCATCGGCTTACGACGATGTTCCTCCCCCACCCAGCTACCAATGGTTTTTCGTACCACTTGAGATAATTGATGCGTTCCATTAAAACCACCAGCAACTGCCTTGCTTAATGCTTTTTCGATATCACCCTTAACATCGTCAAATAAAGTTTTATCCTCGGTAAATCCTCGCGCATGAATATCAGGCCCTGCAACTATTTTTCCGCTTTGGGAATCAATAACAACTACAACTGATATAAACCCTTCATCCCCTAATATTCTACGATCCTTTAGTGAACTTTCAGTTATCTCACCAACACTTTGTCCGTCAACGTAAACATAACCACAAGGTATTGAGCCTGAAATGTCAGCATGGCCATCTGCCACATCAATAGTTATTCCATTCTCAGCAATTACAACGTTGTGCTCAGATAATCCTGATTTCATGGCTAAGTCCGCATTTGCTCTCATATGTCGCCACTCACCATGTACCGGTAAAACATTTTTAGGTTTAACTACTTCATAACAATGCAGTAACTCTCCAGCTGATGCATGTCCAGATACGTGAACCATGGCATTTCCTTTATGAACAACATGAGCACCAAATCTAGTTAATTCATTTATAACACGGTAAACAGATTTTTCATTGCCAGGAATCAGAGATGATGCTAAAACTACGGTGTCACCCTTACCAACCTGGATTTCATGGTCACCATTTGCGATTCTAGAAAGTGCTGCAAGTGGTTCACCTTGCGAGCCAGTACAAACTAATACAATTTTGTCACCGAACGCATCGATATCTTTGTAATCAACGACTAAACCAGTTGGCACCTTTAAATAACCTAAGTCCTCAGCTAATTTCATATTCCGAATCATTGATCTGCCAACATATGCAACCTTGCGATTTGATTCATTAGCAGCGTTTAATACCTGCTGAATTCTGTGAACATGTGATGCAAAAGAGGTAACAACTACTCTCCTTGGTGTCTTATCGATTGCCTCTTTTAACGGCGGATAGATGTCTTTTTCTGCAACAGTCAGTCCTGGCACATCAGCATTTGTTGAGTCAACTAAGAATAAATCAACTCCCTCTTTTCCTAATCGAGCAAATGTTTCTAGATCTGTTACTTTGCCATCTAGCGGCATTTTGTCCATTTTAAAATCTCCAGTATGTAAGATAACCCCGGCAGGTGTTTTAATCGCAACCGCCAAAGAATCTGGAATTGAATGATTTACCGTTACAAATTCCAAGGTAAATGGTCCAACTTGTTCAACTTGCCCAGCTTTAACTTGAGTCATTGGCGCAGTGATTCGGCGCTCCTTTAATTTAGGTGCAACAAATGCAAGTGTTAACTGAGATCCAATAATCCGAATATCACTACGTTCCCTAAGCAAGTAAGGAACAGCGCCAATATGATCTTCATGGCCATGGGTAAGAAATATTGCCTCAATATCATTCATTCGGTCTTTCAGGTATGAAAAATCAGGCAAAATTAAATCAATACCTGGTTGATCATCGCCTGGAAATAACACTCCGCAATCAACAATTAATAATCTTCCCTCATACTCAAACACTGTCATGTTGCGGCCAATTTCACCTAAGCCGCCGAGCGCTACTATTCGAAGGGTTTTTTTAGCTAACTTTGCAGGGTAAGGCAGACCCGGATGGGGATGATTCATCTAATTATTTTAATTTAACGCCGCCTGCTTGTAGATCAACCTTTAATTGCGCAATTTGCGCATCAGTTGCATTAACAAGTGGCAATCTTGTAAATCCGCCAGGAAGGCCCATCAAATTTAAGGCAGCCTTAGTTAATATCGCACCTTGTGTGCGGAATGTTCCAGTAAATACTGGCAGAAGTTTTTGATGCATCTCTAATGCTTTGGCAGAATTTCCAGCAAACCATGCATCGAGCATAATTCTTAAATCTGCGCCAACAGTATGACCACAAACTGAAACAAATCCCACTGCACCAACTGAAAGTAATGGCAGATTCAAAATATCATCGCCAGAATAAACAGGGATCGAAGAGCGTTTTATTACCCATGAGGTCGCAGCCGGATTGCCTTTTGCATCTTTCAACGCTGCAATATTCTTATGTTCTGCAAGTTTTACAATCGTATCTGACTCTATTTCAACACCGGTACGACCAGGAATGTCATACATCATCACTGGTAAATCAGTGGCATCTGCCATTGCTCTAAAGTGAGCTTCGATTCCAGCTTGGGGTGGTTTGTTGTAATAAGGGGTAACAACTAATAAACCATCTGCCCCTGCTTTAGCAGCACGCTGTGCTTGCTCAATTGAATGTGATGTCTCATTATTTCCAGCACCTGCAACAATTTTAATTTTGTCGCCCACAACTTTGCGGACAACTTTAATGATTTGGTCTTTCTCATCATCAGAGGTTGTTGGCGCCTCTCCTGTTGTGCCATTAACTGCAATTCCATCATGTCCTGTTGAAACTAAATGTGCCGCAATCTTTTCAACACCAGCCCAATCAATTTCACCTGATTTTGAAAAAGGAGTGACCATAGCGGTAATTAGCCGACCAAATGGTGGTGTGATTTGCATGGGTTAAGGCTACCGCTTATTTACGGGGCTATGCGGCCAGATTTTTGAAATGCTCCGTAGGTAATCG
>JBEAVA010000057.1:0-4882 GCA_041161165.1 Actinomycetota bacterium | reverse complement strand
CAATCAAAGACTGAGTAATGCTCACTCTTTAATCCTGGGGCATCAATTACATTTCCATTTTCAGCGATGTACTCAACAATTGCTTCAATGGTCTCATCGGTGTAGCCAAGTTTTTTGAGAGCAAGTGGCACAGTCTGGTTCACAATCTGCATTGAACCGCCGCCCACCATCTTCTTAAATTTAACTAGCGCTAGATCTGGCTCAATACCGGTGGTATCGCAATCCATCATCAAACCGATGGTGCCAGTTGGTGCTAAAACAGATGCTTGCGCGTTGCGCCAGCCATTTTTCTCACCAATTGTGTTTCCAGTAGACCATTGCTTAATAGCCTCACTCCAAACATCTTTATCCAAGGTTGAAACTGATTTTGCTGACTCAGTTGCATTTTGGTGCTTGCGCATTACCTTGGTGTGAGCTGCTGCGTTTCTGGCATAACCATTGTATGGACCAACAATGCCGGCCAATTCAGCACTTCGTCGGTATGAAACACCAGTTAGTAGTGATGTGATCGCACCAGCAAGAGCTCGGCCGCCATCTGAGTCATATGCAAGACCAGATGCCATAAGTAGTGCACCTAGGTTTGCATAACCAATTCCTAATTGACGGAAGTTTCTGGTGGTCTCACCAATTGGAGCGGTTGGGAAATCTGCAAAACAGATTGAGATATCCATTGAGGTAATTACCAACTCGGTAACCTTCACAAAGTTTTTAACATCAAAGGAGCCATCAGCTTTTAAGAACTTCATTAAGTTCAAAGATGCCAAGTTACATGATGAGTTATCTAGTGACATGTACTCAGAGCATGGATTGGATGCATTGATCCGGCCAGTCTCTGGGTTGGTGTGCCACTCATTGATGGTGTCGTCATATTGAATTCCTGGATCAGCACATGCCCAAGCTGCCTCTGCCATCTTTCTAAATAATTGTTTCGCATCAACACTTTCTACAACTTCACCAGTTGAGCGAGCTGTTAAACCAAATGACTCACCCTTCTCATAGGCGCGCATAAAGGCGTCGGAAACTCGAACTGAGTTATTAGCATTTTGATATTGAACAGAGACAATATCTTTGCCACCCAAATCCATATCAAAGCCGGCATCGCGTAGGGCGCGGATCTTGTCCTCTTCCCGAACCTTGGTCTCAATAAACTCTTCGATATCTGGATGATCAACATCTAGCACAACCATCTTGGCTGCTCTTCTAGTTGCTCCCCCTGATTTGATTGTGCCAGCAGATGAATCAGCACCTCGCATAAATGAAACTGGGCCGGAGGCTGTTCCACCTGATTTTAAAAGCTCCTTTGAGGAGCGAATTCTTGAAAGATTAAGACCAGCACCTGATCCACCTTTGAAGATAAAGCCCTCTTCTTTATACCAATTAAGGATTGATTCCATTGTGTCATCAACTGAGAGGATGAAACATGCTGATACCTGCTGTGGTGCATTTGTGCCCACGTTAAACCAAACTGGTGAGTTATAAGAAAAGATTTGGTGCATCAACATATGGGTTAATTCATGTTCAAAAATTTCAGCATCCATTGGCGTGGCAAAGTAGCCATGCTCCTTACCAGCTTTTGTATATGTTAAAACGACGCGATCAATTACCTGCTTTAGTGACCACTCACGATTTTCTGCTCCTAGCGCACCACGGAAGTATTTGGTGGTAACAATTGTGGAGGCATTTACTGACCAAAACTCTGGGTACTCAACACCTTTTTGTTCAAAGATAACCTCACCAGATTTCCAGTTGGTCTGAACAACATCACGTCGCTCCCACTTAACTGTGTCATATGGGTGAACTCCAGCTGTGGTGTAGATACGTTCGATGGTTAGACCTTTTCCAGTTCCGGTCTTAACCGCGGCTGGCTTATTCACTATAGACATTTACTTATCCCCTTAACTAGTTGTTTAAATTCGTTTTAGTTTTTTCTCTTCACTTCTTTTTTGCAAATCTTTTCTACTTAACTTTTTATCGCTACTTATCTCTACTTCTTATCTACTTAAAGGGACTACTTAATTAATTCTTGGGTACGAGCTGCTTTTAATGCTTTTGAATTTCTGGAAGGTTCGGCACGGAGAAGTGCGATCTCACCTTCAAAATCTTCTAGGGAGGAAAAACTACGGTATACCGAGGCATATCGTAGGTAGGCGACCTCATCGAGTTCTCGGAGTGGCGCAAGTACTGCCATTCCAACCTCTTGGGCCTCAACCTCTGCCACACCATCGGAGCGAAGAAACTCTTCAACCCGTTGGGCAAGCAGTGCTAGATCATCATCATTGACTGGTCTGCCTTGGCATGCTTTTCGCACACCATTGATTACCTTCTCGCGGGAGAAGGGCTCAGTAGCACCTGATCGTTTGATGACTAGAAGGATGGAGCTCTCAGCGGTATTAAACCGTTTGCCACAGCTGGTGCACTCGCGCCTTCTGCGGATCTGATTACCCTCATCAGTCGGACGTGAATCAATCACTCTGGAGTCTTCAAAGCGACAGAATGGACAGATCACAGGCCGGTTCTCCTTCTTTCCTAGTTAAGCGGGGGAAGAGCACATTAGCGGAAAACCACTACTTATGGAAGCCACAAGCGTAATTACCCCTATATGTTGGGTGAACCATAGACCCACGCTTTAGGGTTTAAAAGCACCTGAATCGGCGTGTTTGAATAATCTTTTTCCGCTCGCCCTCTCTTTGAAGGGCTTGGAGCGGGTTATAAAACGGGAATTAGCAACTTTGAGCCAGCTGCCACATCAGCACTCTTTAACTGATTGACCTCCACAATCTCAGATACCACCGAGGCTATATCACCTTCGCCCGCAACTAGGGCAGCGATCGACCAAAGGGACTCACCAGGGGTAACAACAACTTGAACATACTTACTCTTTTGCCCACTTTGATCAGAACTTTTTTCACTAGCTGATGAGATAGAGCTAAAACCAGCGCCAATTACTACTAATAAGGATATGGTTGAAACTGTTCTTGCCAATCGCTTGGCCTGTCTTGCCTTCATTTTCTTCTCCTAGGTAACAGTGTTCGAGGGGATTCGAACATCTGTTCTATAGAGTATTAAACACTACCCCACTGACATTGTCTACTTTAAATCGAACATATGTTTGATTTTTTTCTCTCCCCCTGCTAACCTTTATTTATGGCTAAAAAGAAGGTAAGTGAGCTGCCAGATGGGCCAGCCGATGACAATGGCTTAACCCCCCGTCAGATCAAGATTTTGTCGGTAATTAAAAAAGCAGTTGAGGATCAGGGTTACCCACCCTCTATGCGTGAGATTGGCCAAAAAGCCGGCCTATCCTCCACCGCATCCGTCACCTATCAACTGCAAATTCTTGAAGAGAAGGGTTGGATCCGCCGGGATGCCTCCCGAGGCCGTGCCATTGAGATCACCTTGCCAGGTGAGGATGGCCAAGCCGCCCCGCAGGATAAGACCCGGCTAATTCCATTGGTAGGAAAGATCGCAGCTGGAAATCCAATTTTGGCAGAACAGTTAGTGGAAGAGGTACTACCACTTCCAGAATCGGTAGTTGGTAAGGGTGAGTTATTTATGTTGCAGGTTAAAGGTGATTCCATGATTGATCTTGCAATCTGTGATGGTGATTATGTTGTGATCCGCTCCCAAAAGAGTGCGGAAAAGGGTGAGATTGTCGCCGCGATGATTGATGGTGAAGCAACTGTTAAGACCTGGTCGAAAAAAGATGGCCACTTCTGGCTACTTCCAGCAAATGATGATTTCACACCAATCCCAGCAGATGATGCACAAATTCTGGGCAAGGTGACCGCTGTACTTCGCTCCGTTTAACTTATTTTCTAGGTTTAAATATTTCTTGAGTAATTGAGTTTTTAATTATCGCTCTTCCTTGAGCTAATGAATTAATCAATCCAACAGATTGCATCTGAACCATAATACTTCCAAGCACAGTTGCCTCTGAAGGTCCGGCATAGACGGGAAGGCCTGTGGCATCTGCAGTTAATTGATTTAACAATCGATTAGCACTTGCACCCCCCACAATATTAATTGCATTTATCTTTACCCCGGCCGCACTTTGCAACTCTGCTAAGACCTTTACGTAGGCATCTGCCAATGAATCAAAGATGCATCTGGCATAGGCAGCAGGTGATTGTGGAATCTGCTGATTACTTTTTTCACATAGCATCGCAATTCGCTCTGGCATCGCTCCTGGTTTTTCAAAGATTGGATCATTGGCATTAATTACCGCACCCCGTGGCAGCTGCGCTGCCGCTTTTGCCAGCTCTGCTGCGGTGTACTTCTCACCCTTGCTAGCCCAGTAATCCAAGGACTCCTCTAATAACCACATGCCAGCGACATTTTTAATAAATCTAATCCGATCATCAACACCCATCTCATTGGTGATATTAAATTCCATAGCCTTTTTATCAGTAACTGGCTTTGCTAATTCCAGCCCCACTAAGGACCAGGTGCCACTTGAGATATAGGCGGTTAAACCATCCTCCCCCAGTGGGGCACCCGCTACAGCACTTGCGGTGTCATGGGATCCAACTGAGATCACCTTGATTGAATCTAATTTTCCATGCCCTTTAATCTGACCCACCTGCACACCTGGCTTATTTATCTTTGCAAATAAGCTCTTTTTAATTCCAAGTTTTTCTATTAACTGCCAATCCCAATCCTGGGTGTGAACATTAAGTAATTGGGTAGTGGAGGCGTTGGTGATCTCAGTACTTATTGAGCCACAAAGCAGGTAGTTAATTAGATCTGGCACCATTAAAAATTTATCTGCACGTTTATAGATAGAGGAGTCTTTCTCAACAAATAATTGATACATGGTGTTAAAGAAGATAAATTGAATTCCAGTTTTACTATAGATGTAATCAACACCTAATTCATTTTTAAG
>JBEAVA010000056.1:0-4942 GCA_041161165.1 Actinomycetota bacterium | reverse complement strand
GTATCGATTGAGCACTGAACAACTAAATCAATACTGGTTGCAATTGTGGGAGTGATAAAACTCTGAGCGATATTTTCTCCAGCAAGTAATGGAAGTAATTGTAATTTGGCGATTGCTCCTCTTGCCGAGTTTGCATGCAAAGTTGCCATGCCAGGTAAACCAGAATTAAGCGCAATTAAAAGATCAAGTGCTTCAGCCTCCCTAACCTCGCCGACGATAATTCTGCTGGGTCGCATTCGCAGTGATTCTTTAATTAATCTTCTAAGTGATATCTCACCATTACCTTCTAAATTTGCGGTTCTAGTTTGTAGAGCAATCCAATCTGGCAACTTAGGTTTTAACTCAAATACCTCTTCAATGGTGATCACTCTTTCGCTGACTGGTATCCGACTAATTAATGCGCTTAGAAAAGTAGTTTTACCAGCTTGTGTGCCGCCACTTACTAATATGTTCAAACCACTAACAACTGCTTGGTTTAAAGTTTCTAAGATTTCATTATTTATTGAACCAATTTTTACTAAATCTTCAAGTGAATTACCGCGATTGATATGTTTTCTAATATTTACTACCCAGTGAGATGCTGTGACCTCAGGAATTGCAACATGTAATCTGCTGCCATCTGGCAGGCGTGCATCAACAAATGGATTACTGACATCGAGCCGGCGGCCTCCCCAAATTAGCAATCTTTCAATAAGGTCATGAACAACCTCCTTTGATAGAACTAGATTTGTGAGCTCGCTGCAACCTGAACGCGCAATGAACACTCTGCTAGGGGTGTTAATCCAGATTTCTTCAACACTCTCATCCAATACAAGCTCTTTAAGAGGACCAAAACTATCCAACTGATTGCTAAGTTCATTCATTAGCCAATTATTTACAATACCTTGGGTGGTGATTTTGCCCCTGTGAACAGATTAATACTGCTTGAATATCAAAGCTCACTAATTGTTATTAAAATGTATCTGATCGACTCTTTTATACCAATCAAGAATTGATTCACCATGTTGCCACACAGACATCCCTACGGTTATGAATTTAGGTAACTCATTTAACAATCGTTCTACTAACTGATCAGCAGTTGTTCTGTCAGCACCATTTAAAAGTATCCAAAACCCTAATTTTGAAACCCGGCAAATACAATCTGATTGGCGAAAAGTACTCTTTAATTTAAAGTGTAAATTCACTAATTCATTCTCAATCTCGCTCTGATGTTCAATTGAGTGTACGGTTTGGTTATCTGAAAGGAATTGCGGCAGGTTAATTGCAGTAGAAATCATGCTGATATCTGCATAATTACGTTGGGCAATTGCAAGATCGCGCTTTACAATTTGGTCGAAACGATCTGGTGAAATGGCACCAGTTAATAGATCAATCTCACCATTATTGGAGAGAAAAATAGAATCAATAACGCTCTCATACTTATTCATGATCGTTAGAAAGGGTAGTATTTAAATATGGATCTGAAAAGAGTCTTATCGACGGATAACTCTCGTATTCGCGCGATTTTTCTGCTCAAATTCGAATCACTGATTATTTTCGCCGTTGTGCTTTACCTATTGATTGCACCCTTTATTTCCGATGTCAGCGCTCCGGCTGCATTGTCAGCTGAGATTATTTTTGCTCTTGTTGGATCTATTGGCCTTTGGTTTTCCGCAGTAGGTTTTGAGAAGAAGCGTTCATTTGGTCGAGCCCCTGCAGTATTGGCAAATTTAATTGCACTAGGTGTTTCCTATTACATGATCTCTGGAAATTTCTTATTAATCGGAATCCCGTTAGCGATTTTGGCGCTAATCACTTTGATTTCAGCCGCACTTGGTTATTCTGAATAATTACCAATCAACTACTTGTCGATCCTCCCAAAGTAATCCTGTCTTGTCTTTTGATGGATCAAAATCTCTTGTAGCTAACCAGATAGCAGTTTCGGCACCCTCTTGCGCACTACGCGGGGCATCTGGTCCACCCATATCTGTTCGCGAATGATTTGGACAGATTGCATCTACCAAAAAACCGCGAGCGCCCAACCCAGTTTCATAGGAAAGATTTTTAACTAATGCGTTAACGCCAGCTTTGCTTATTCGATATGGTGCTAATCCACCATGAGTTCCAGGGCCTGACATTCTGCCCAAGCAGGCTGAGTAAACCACAACTCTTCCTTTACGTGCCTCCGCCATAGCAGGAGCTAATTGATTAATCGCAGTAAAGACTGCATCTAAATTTATTGCTAAAACTCTACGCCACTCTTCATCAGTAGTTTTCAAAGTCTTTGACATTTTTTCACTCATCACACCATGCGCAAGCACTAAGACATCTAAAATATCAAAACCGCGGCTTCTCGCATCCTCTGTTATCTCAATTAAAGTTTTACGAAATTTCTCACTATCTGCAACATCAACAGCTCGGTATTGACAACCTAGTTTGGCACCACTTTCTTTGACTCGATTTTCATCTTTGCCAATTATGTAAACAAAAATGCCAGCTGCAATTAAACCTTTGGCAGTTTCATAGCCAAGCCCACGTGAGCCACCTGTAACTACTGCCCATTTGCCTTGATTACTCATGGGCACAACCTTGCCGTTATTTACACCTACACGCCACCCTTATTCATGTGCTGGTGGCCACTTTCACTTATGTTATTAGGGCCAGCGGGTTTAGCCAGTGCTGGCTTGCAGTTAAGATTGACCTAAAGGTGAGCAATCTCAATCTGGTGAAATATAGGGAGTGCATAGGTGAGTGAAGTAGGAGCTAATACGCCCGCTAATCACTTTGGTGGCTCCTTTGGACCTAATGAGTGGTTAGTGCAAGAGATGTATGAGCGCTACCAGAGTGATCCATCTTCAGTTGATAAAGCCTGGTGGGATTTTTTCGCAGATTTCAAAGGTAATTCATCATTAAACGGCACGGTTATTTCATCTACGCCAGCCACGAAAGCTGGCACGCCACCTATTCCAAAATCACAATTAGCTAAATCAACTCCCGCTGCAGCGGTTGTAACACCGCAGGTTGTAGTTGCCCCAGTTGTTGTTGAAAAAATTGAGCCAGTAGTGGTTGCAAGTACAACATTTAAACCAGCCGATCCAATTGTTAAACCAATTCCAACCTTAGTTACACCAGGTGCTGCCTCCGTTGAGCCATTGCGTGGAGTGGCAGCAAGAGTTGTGCAATCGATGGAAGGGTCGTTAACTGTTCCAACTGCAACTAGCGTTCGCGCAGTTCCGGCAAAACTTATGATTGATAATCGAACTGTAATTAATAATCATTTAAAACGAGGCCGTGGTGGCAAAGTTTCATTTACCCATCTAATTGGTTATGCCATGATCAAAGCAATCCGGGCGATGCCAGAGATGAATGCATTTTTCACAGAGCAAGAGGGCAAGCCAGCAATAGGACACCCTGAACATATTAATTTAGGTATTGCTATTGATTTAGCTAAGCCAGATGGATCTCGCCAATTACTTGTGCCATCAATTAAAGGTTGTGAAGAGTTAGATTTTGCACAATTCTGGTCAGCTTATGAAGAAACAGTTAGAAAAGCGCGTGCTGGTTCTTTAACTGTTGAGGATTTTGCCGGCACGACGATTTCACTAACAAATCCAGGAACAATTGGCACAGTTCATTCAGTGCCACGCTTAGTGCAAGGCCAAGGCACAATTCTTGGAGTTGGTGCGCTGGATTACCCAGCAGAGTTTCAGGGCGCAAATGAACAAACATTGGCAGATCTTGGAATCAGTAAAGTTGTTACTTTAACTAGCACGTACGATCATCGAATTATTCAAGGTGCACAATCTGGCGACTTTTTACGCCGAATTCATCAGATATTACTTGGTGAAGAAAACTTCTACGATGAAATTTTTGAAGCTCTTCGAATTCCTTATGTGCCTATTCGCTGGGTTGTTGATATGCAAGATGCGAAGGCTGATGAGGCAAGTAAGACCGCTAGAGTTCAAAAATTAATCGATGCCTATAGAACAACTGGCCATTTAATGGCAGATGTTGAGCCGTTGGCTTACGTTCAAAGATCACACCCAGATTTAGATGTAGTAACTCACGGTCTTTCACTTTGGGATCTTGATCGCGAGTTTGCAACTGATGGCTTTGGTGGCAAGCCAACAATGAAGCTTCGCAGAATTTTAGGAATTCTTCGTGATTCATATTGTCGAACTATCGGTGTTGAATATATGTATATAGCCAATCCATTGGAGCGAAAGTGGATTCAAGAGCGGATTGAGGTTGGCGCCCCCAGAACTGCCCGCGAGGAACAACTCCGAATTTTAAGAAAATTAAATTCAGCAGAGGCTTTTGAATCATTTTTACAAACTAAGTATGTTGGCCAAAAGCGATTCTCACTAGAAGGCGGTGAGTCAGTAATCCCACTTCTAGATGCCATGATTTCCTCTGCGGCTGAGAGTAAATTAGATGAGGTCTGCATTGGTATGCCCCATCGTGGTCGATTAAATGTTTTAGCAAATATTGCAGGAAAATCTTATGGTCAGATATTTCAAGAGTTTGAAGGTAATTACCATGACAATGAAGTACATGGCTCAGGCGATGTTAAGTACCACCTTGGAACAAAGGGAGTATTCACTGCAGAAAGCGGAGCTACTACCAAGATTTACTTAGCTGCTAATCCATCTCACCTTGAAGCGGTAAATCCAGTGTTGGAAGGAATTGTTCGAGCAAAGCAAGATAAGTTAAGAGCAGCAGCTGGCGATACTTTAGTTGATGAACAAACTTCTTACCCAGTATTACCAATTTTGTTACATGGAGATGCAGCATTTGCAGGACAAGGTGTTGTTTCAGAAACTCTTTCACTCTCACTATTAAAGGGTTACCGAACCGGCGGCACGATCCATATCGTTGTTAACAACCAGGTTGGATTTACTACTTCACCACATGCTGCTCGCTCCTCTACTTACTCAACTGATATTGCGAAGATGATTCAAGC
>JBEAVA010000170.1:0-2758 GCA_041161165.1 Actinomycetota bacterium | reverse complement strand
GTAAATAACTCACCACCACTTTTGCCACCACCTAATAGCAGGCTGCCATCAGCTAATACAGCAAGTGCTGCCCCTCGTTGGCTGCCACCATTGGTTGAACTTGCTGAAATATCTAAGGTTTTTATATCAAGCTTTTCAGCGCTATTTGCCGCAGTGGCAGAGAGTAGGAGCAGGGTAAGTGTTGAAATTAAAAGCTTAGTAATCACCTAGAAAGTCTATTGCTAGGTGATTACTAAGAAAGTGTGAGAGTTATTACTCTCAGCAACTATTAAGCGGGTGGAATTAATGTGTTGGCAAAGATCTGCCAAGCAAGAGCTGATTTAGCAACCAGTGACAAGGTGATGTAGGTGGCTTCTCCTCGTAGGTAATCACTCCACTTACCAACCTTTTTGTATTGCAGCAACTGCACAAGTGCAAAGGAGTTAAAGAACAAGAAGATGGTTAAGACAATTACATAGACAAATGCTGGCGCCTCCAAGGAATGATGCCGGTGATGCAGCCAAAGATATATGGCAGATATCCACCATTGCCTGGGGTTTCATACTTCTCCTGCAACCAACCAAATAAGATCATAGAAGCATTCACACCAAAAATTGAGATAATTGCAGTTATATCTGCAACACCTGTTACCTGGGCAATTAAGACAATCATTACCGATGAGCTAATTGAATACTCAACCCATCTGAAGTAATTTCGCTTTGCAGATAATCCTGCTACATACCTTGGATAAAACTTGCCACTTGCAACTAAGAAGTGGAAGAAGGCGGAGAGACCAAGAAATATTGCAACTGTTAATCCAATTGGGGTATTAAATAAAACAATTGGATCGGCATATGTAGTTCCTGGCGGACCTGACATATAGGTTGCAGTTACTGGAAGTGAGAAGTCACTACTTAGGGCAAGAACTGCTGCCATTTGAGCTAGGTGTAATACACCTGCCAGTATGTTGTTTTTTCGTAATCTTTCAGCTGTTAATGGTTTACTCATAGGTAAAAGGTTATCCCGGTTTTATCTTTAGGGCTGGGAGGTGAGAAAAAAGTATTTAAATGGCGGTTTTGGTTAGGAAACCTTCTCTTGAGTTAATCGCTGTGAGAGGTAGATCGGAATAATAGAAACCAGAATTAGTGCTGCCGCTACCACATTAACAATTGGGGCTTGATTTGGGCGGAATAGATTTTGAAATATCCAAATCGGTAATGTGGTTTGTCCAGCACCTGCGGTAAAGGTGGTAACTATAATTTCATCGAAGGAGAGAGCAAAGGCAAGTAGGCCACCAGCTAATAATGCACTTCTAAGTAGTGGGACGGGAATTAATCGATAGGTGGTAAAGCGATTAGCACCCAGATCCATACTTGCCTCCTCTAAATTTGCTCCTAATCTTCGATACCTTGCTGAGACATTATTAAAGACCACCACAATACAAAATGTTGCATGACCAACAATAATTGTGAAGATAGTCAACTCACCTAAAAAATTTGTAAAAACATTATTTAAAGCAATTCCAGTAACAATTCCTGGCAGTGCGATAGGTAAGACAAATAAGAGTGAGATTACCTCTTGGCCAAAAAACTTATATCTAGATATGGCAGCTGCAGCTAATGAGCCAAGTACTAAAGCGATCAAGGTTGCAAAAAGTGCCACTACCGCACTTCGGGTAATCGCATCCCTTACCCCCTCATTAACCGCCGCCTTGCTCCACCAGGAGGTTGTAAAGCCAGTTGGTGGCCAAGCAAATGAGGTATTGGTATTAAATGAATTAATAACAACCAAGACAAGTGGAACATAAATAAAAGAGAGTCCAAACCCCATTACTGTCCATAGGGTAATTCTTGCGCTCAGTGATAATCTCATAAATTATCCAATGCTCCGCTTTTTCTAATACCACTTAGATATACCAACATAATAATTACTGGGATCAAAGCAACTGCAGCAGCAAAGGGAAGATTTAGTGAGAAGTTTTGATAAACCACATTACCAAGCATTTGGAAGGTGCCACCTAAAATTTGCACAGTAATGTAATCACCCATACTTAAGGAAAAGGTGAAGATTGAACCAGCGATAATCGCTGGCCAGGTAATTGGCAAAATTACATTAAAGAAAGTTTTCCCAGATTTTGCTCCTAAATCTGCAGAGGCATCAAGTAGTGAGGTGGGCAGCTTCTCCATGCCAGCGTAGATTGGCAAAATCATGTAAGGCAGCCACAAATATGTCAGGCCAACAATCACCGCAAAGATGCCAAAGCCAGGAGATTGTCCACCTAAGGGTGAGATTAACCAGGTAATAAAACCCTTCTCGGGATAAAACATAGTGCGCCAAGCATAAATTTTTACTAAATAAGAGGCCCAAAGTGGAGTGATCAATAGAGCGATTAATACTGGCCGAGATTTTGGTTTTGCTACCCGGGCAATAAAAAATGCCATCGGAATTGCAATAACTGCACAGATAATAGTTACACAAATTGCCACAAATAAAGTTCTTACAGTTACATTGAAATAAGCACGATCGGAGAAGATATCAATAAAATTTTGTAAGGTGAATTGCCTAATAATTTTGCTGGTGAAGGTATCAATTTTCCAAATCGAGGTAATAAAAAGTGCAAGTAAGGATCCAATATAAATAAGAAGCAGCCACAAAAGTGGCAGAGAGAGTAAAAAGGCAGCACGCGCGGTTGGCCGCTGTTGCATGTACTTCTTTACCTTATTGCTCATTTAAATCTCATATTTCTCTGATATTGATGATGGCTGCACCTTTATAAAGA
>JBEAVA010000055.1:0-4995 GCA_041161165.1 Actinomycetota bacterium | reverse complement strand
CTCCATTCGCACTATTTTTTGGACTCTACTTTGATAATGATCCGATCACTTGGCGAATAATTTGCGGTGGAACTCTAGTATTACTTGCCATGGCACTGGTAATTTGGTCTGATTCAAAACACACTCATTCAGGAGCAAACAAAAGTGGCAGATAAAGTAGTTGATCTTAGGTCGGACACCTTAACTAAACCTTCAGATGAAATGCGAAAGTTTATGGTTTCGGCTGAGGTTGGTGATGATGTTTATGGTGAAGATCCGACTGTTAATTCACTTGAAGAACGAGTTGCAGATTTATTTGGCCATGAATCCGCTCTTTTTTGTCCTACTGGTTCTTTAGCAAATCAATTAGCGATCCGAATGTTAGTTGCACCCGGTGAAGAGTTACTGACTGAGACAAATTCACATATTGTTAGAGCAGAGCTTGGAGCAGGTGCAGTTTTCAGTGGAATAACCACTAGAACTTGGCTGGCAGATCGTGGCTTATTAAGGGCAGAGGATGTATTAAATATTGCACGACCAGACTCTGGACCTTATCTAGTATCAACAACCGCGATTGCTGTTGAGAATACTCATAATTTTGGTGGTGGAACTGTGCAACCAATTGACCAGATTAAAAAACTTCGTCAGGAAACCCAAAAACTTGGTATTTCAATGCACCTAGATGGAGCAAGAATTTGGAATGCCCACGTGGCAACTGGGGTAGATTTCAAAGAGTATGGAAAACACTTTGATACCTTGAGCGTGTGTTTATCAAAAGGGCTTGGTGCTCCAATAGGTTCGTTAATGATCTCATCAAAGGAGAGAATTACTAAGGCAAGACAGTGGCGCAAGCGATACGGTGGCGGAATGCGACAGGTAGGCCTGGTTGCAGCTGCTGGCCACTATGCCCTAGAAAATAATATTAAGTTTCTAAAAAATGATCATCTGCGTGCGAAATCAATCGCCGAGGCAGTATCAAAAATCGCACCTAAAGTAATCACACCAGAGATGGTAGACACAAATATCGTCGGCCTGGATTTATCAAGTTTAAATATCACATCCCAAGAGTTAGCCGCTCAACTTAAAGAAAAAGGTGTACTTACTGGTCCGTTAGGTCCAAAGTACTTAAGACTTGTAACGCATCTAGACCTTGATGATTCAGATATTAATCTAGTAAATGAAGTCCTACCAGAGATCTTAAAAAGCGCCCTCGTGCGTTAGTAACCACTCTTTAACCTTTATTCCATAGCCATAATTTCCTAACGCACCACCACTTTTAATTATTCGGTGGCATGGAATTATTGGTGCAATTAAATTATTGCCACATGCAGTACCAGCAGCTCGAATAGCATCGGCAGATCCTGCTCGCTTGGCTAACTCGGCATATGAAAGCGTTTTTCCGGCTGGAATTTTCCGCATGACTTTCCAGACCTCCTGAGAAAATTTTGCACCTGGTTGCCTTACTTTAATTGGATTAAATGCATTCAGATTCCCATCAAAGTAATCGGATATTAACTCAGAAATAACTGGAATCTTTCCCATGTGTTTGATCTCTTTGTCAGCATCTTCTGGTGATAATCGAACAACCAAATTCTCTAAAGACTTAAATCCTGCAGCAAGTAAAACATGCTCTTCAACAATGATATTGAGCTCACCGATTGGTGTTTTATGTGTAGCACTGTGAAGCATCCACCGACTTTAACTTAAGTTAGCGGATTAGAAAAGAGTTACTTTTTACGATCTCTCAGCATCTCTGCAACCAAAAAGGCGAGTTCAAGAGATTGAGTGTGATTTAATCTTGGATCACAAGCGCTTTCATATCTTGAAGATAAATCTTCATGGCTGATAGCTTCTCCACCACCAACACACTCAGTTACATCATCACCAGTTAATTCAATGTGTATGCCGCCAGGATGTGTACCTAATTTCTTATGTACCTCAAAAAAGCCCTTAACCTCATCTATAACATCATCAAATTTTCTAGTTTTATACCCACTTGGCGCTTCATATGTGTTGCCATGCATTGGATCACAAACCCAAAGCACGATAGCTCCAGATTTTGTAACTGCATCTATTAAGGCTGGTAGTTTTTCTCTAATTACCCCAGCACCCATTCTGGTAATAAATGTTAGGCGACCTGGCTCATTATCAGGATTTAGTTTTTTGATAATAGCCAAGACTTCTTCGGGAGTACTTTTCGGACCGAGCTTTACGCCAATTGGATTGTGAATTTTTGAAGCAAAATCCATATGAGCACCATCTAGTTGACGGGTACGCTCTCCTATCCAAACAAAATGTGCTGATACATCATAAGGATTGTTTGTTCTAGAATCGATTCGAGTAAGTGCCTTTTCATATTCAAGAATTAAAGCTTCATGGCTTGAGTAGAAATCAACAGATTTAAATGATTCTGGATCCACGCCTGCTGATTGCATAAACTGAATTGCTCGACCAATCTCATTAGCCATTTCCTCATAGCGAGCGCTAAATCTGGCATCAGCTGCAAATCCCTTATTCCAACTATGTACCTGGCGCAGATCAGCAAAACCACCCTGCGTGAATGCACGCACTAAATTTAATGTTGCAGATGAGGTGTTATAGACGCGAACTAATCGCTTTGGATCTGGAGTTCTTGCCTCTTTAGTGAACTCAAGATCATTAACTGCATCTCCTCGATAGGCTGGCAGAGTTTGCCCATCCCGGGTTTCGTTGTCATTGCTGCGTGGCTTGGCAAATTGACCTGCCATGCGGCCCACCTTAACCACCGGAAGTGATGAGAAGTATTGAAGTACTGCTGCCATCTGCAAAATAGTTTTAATTCGATTTCTAATTGAGTCAGCAGTTGCCGCCACAAATGTCTCAGCACAATCACCGCCTTGAAGCCAGAACGCATTACCGAGTGCAGCCTCGCCAATTCGCTTCTTTAAATTGTCACATTCACCAGCAAAAACTAATGGTGGAAAGCTCTCCAACTCAGCAACTGCAGCTTTTACTGCAGCAGCATCTGGCCAGGTTGGTTGCTGGGCTGCCATAAGACCTGGGGTAAATATTGAGTTAGCGTTCATTAGGTAATGGTATGCAATCTTTAGTTAAGGATGTGGCTAATTAAGCCAGTATCAACTAACCGAAGAAGATCTCCGCTTCTTTGTATAGGGCAGGATCAACAGTCTTCAATTTCTCTGTCGCTGAGGCCAGTGGCACTCTTTCAATTTTAGTTCCATGCAGGGCAACCATCTTGCCCCAATCCCCATCATGAACAGCTGTGATGGCGTGTAAACCAAATCTAGTTGCAAGAACTCGATCAAATGCAGTTGGGGTGCCACCTCTTTGAATATGTCCTAATACTGAGGTACGGGCCTCTTTGCCAGTCTTTTCCTCTATCTGTTTAGCAAGCCACTCACCTATGCCAGATAACTTCACATGCCCAAAGGAGTCCAAGGTTTTATCTTTAGTAATCAAATCTCCATCTTGTGGAATTGCACCCTCTGCAATAACAATAATTGGTGAATAACTTTGTTCAAATCTAGATTCCACCCACTTACATACCTGATCTAATGAGAACTTAACCTCTGGGATCAAGATACAAGATGCACCACCTGCCAATCCGGAGTGCAATGCAATCCAACCAGCATGTCTGCCCATCACTTCAACAATTAAAGCTCGGTGATGAGACTCTGCAGTGGTGTGTAATCGATCAATCGCCTCGACTGCGATATTTACTGCAGTATCAAATCCAAAGGTGTAGTCGGTATTGTTTAAATCATTATCAATTGTCTTTGGAACACCGATGACTTTAACGCCAAGTGAATCAAGTTTGGTTGCAACTCCTAATGTGTCTTCGCCACCAATTGCAATCAAGGCATCCACATTCATTTTTGCTAAATTCTCTTTAATTTTCTCAACACCATTTTCAATTTTAAATGGGTTAGTTCGTGAGGAACCTAGAATCGTTCCACCTCTTGGCAATATTCCACGGGTAGCTGGAATATCTAATTTCATTGTTAAGCCTTCTAGTGGCCCACGCCAACCATCCTTAAATCCAATAAATTCATAGCCATACTCTTTAACACCCTTGCGCACAACAGCGCGAATTACAGCATTTAAGCCTGGGCAATCTCCGCCACCTGTTAAAACACCGATACGCATCTTGATAAAAACTCCAGCCTTGAAATAGTTATAAGAGTTGGTCAACGTTGACGGCTAAGTCTACTCTGCCGCAATGGGACTTAAACCCGAGATAACTGCCTACCTAGCAGAGCGTTCAGCAACTGGCTTGCCACAAGTCTGGCAAGCACCGCTTGCTGAGATAAGAGAAAACACCAAACTTCACATCGCATTAAAGCAACCATTACTACAGATATATTCGGTAGATCACCGAAGTATTAATGGGCCTACATCAAATCTTCCTATTCGGATTTATCGACCAAGTGAAGAAAATAACCTGCCGGCGTTGGTATTTTTTCATGGTGGTGGCTGGGTTCTAAACTTCTTAGATATTTACGAACCAGCCCTTCGAAAGATTGCCAAAAATGGAAACCTTGTAATAATTGCAGTTGAATATCAAAAGGCCCCTGAACATCCTTATCCAGCACCTCTTGATGATTGCTACGCAACTCTTAAATGGGTTATTGAAAATGGAGCAGAACTAGGCATAGATCTAGCCGCAGTTGGTGTCGGTGGCGATAGTGCTGGTGGCAATCTTGCATCATCAGTAGCCCTTAAAGCATTTAGCGAACAATTAATATCACTTGCTTTTCAACTTTTAATCTATCCATGTAACGACTACCAGATGAATTATCCATCTGCCACAAATTACTCACAAGGTTATGGCTTAACAACCCAAGCAATGAAATGGTTTTGGGATCAGTATTTATCAAAAGTTGAAGACCAGAAAGATCCATATGCTGTGCCAGCAAAAGCTAACTCCCTTCGGGGTGTTGCACCTGCGATCTTGATTGCTGCCGAATTTGATCCACTAACTGATGATGTTAAAAACTACTACCAAAAATTGATAAA
>JBEAVA010000169.1:0-3774 GCA_041161165.1 Actinomycetota bacterium | reverse complement strand
CTTAGCAACACCACGTCTTCTAACCTTTGGCTGTTTATATATTTCAATTGCTTCTTCCAATCCAATAGAAAACAATTGATCCTCACTTGTAAGAGTGCGCGAATCTGCCCCGTGTTTCATATATGGGCCATACCTACCGTTTTGAACAGTAATCACATCATCCTGGTAGGTACCAAGAGTTCTTGGAAGTGATAACAATCGAAGTGCGTCAGATAAATCAACTGTGTCTAGTGACATTGTTGAAAGTAATGATGCTGTCTTTGGTTTTGGTGCATCTTTTTTCTTTCGCTTTTTCTTGGCGCCCTCTTCCACTACCTCTTCTGGAAAAACTTCAGTGATATATGCACCAAAGCGTCCTGATTTTGCAATAACCTCTAACCCAGTTTCTGGATCAACTCCTAATTTTCTCTCACCCGATGGTTTGGCTAATAATTCAATTGCAACAGGAAGTGTTAATTCATCCGGTGCCATCTGCTCTGGAATGTTTGCAAACTTACGGTCATCTCCCTGACCTTGTTGAAGGTAGGCGCCAAATCTGCCAACTCTGATCTCAATATCATCACCCATCTTCATGGTGTTAATTGCTTGAGCATCTATTGCACCTAGATCTGCGGATAGATCAGCTAATCCAGGATTATTTTCTGTGCCATAGAAAAACTTTGTAAGCCAGGCAACTCGTTCTTCATCACCATTTGCTATTCGATCTAAATCCTCCTCCATTGAGGCGGTGAATTCGTAATCAATTAACTTTGTAAAGTGCTGCTCTAATAATCCGGTAACTGAAAATGCTAAGAAGGTAGGAACTAAAGCCCGACCACGTTTTGCAACATACCCACGATCTTGAATAGTTTGCATAATTGAAGCAAAGGTTGATGGCCGGCCAATTCCAAGCTCCTCTAGTTTTTTAACCAATGTTGGCTCGGTATATCTTGCTGGTGGTTTTGTTTCATGCCCCTCACAGCTATATTCATTTACCTTTATCTTTTCGCCAACACTCATCGCCGGTAATCTGCGATCGGTATCTTCAACATCTGCCTTTTCTTCGACAATATCTTCATATGCAGCTAAAAATCCAGCAAAAGTTATTACCGATCCATTTGCACGAAATATTGCATCCTCACCAGATTTACTCTTAACATCAAAATCAACTCTCATCTGCTGCTTCTTAGCATCTGACATTTGGGAGGCGATTGTTCGCTTCCAAATTAAGTCATAGAGTGCAAATTCATCTCTTGATAACTCTGGCGCTAATTCACCAGGAGTTCTAAAAGATTCACCCGCGGGCCGAATAGCCTCATGAGCTTCTTGGGCATTTTTTGTTTTGCCTTCATAAACTCTTGGTGTTGCCGGGACAAACTCTTTGCCATAAAGTGCTTGCGCAGATGATCTTGCAGCAGCAATTGATGCTGAAGATAGTGTTACTGAATCTGTTCTCATATAGGTGATATATCCGTTTTCATATAATCGTTGAGCAATTCGCATTGTTAATTGCGCGCCCCAGCCAAGTCGAGAACCTGCATCTTGTTGCATTGTTGAGGTTGTAAAGGGTGGCTTTGGCCGCTCAGTTCTTGGTGACTCCTCAAGTGATTTAACAATGAGTGCTTGACCTTGCAATGATTGAACTAATTCTCTAGCACCTGCTTCATCAAGTAATAAAATATTTGCAGTAGATTTATCTTTTATTCCGCCATTTGCATCAAAATCATTTGTAGCAGCAACCCGCTTGCCATTTAAAGATAAAAGCCTTGCTGAAAATCCTGCCTCACATGCTGCTGCTAAATCCCACCAACTAGAGGAAATAAATGCCATTCGCTCTCTTTCGCGTTCAACAATTAATCTCGTTGCAACTGATTGAACACGCCCTGCTGAAATTCTTGGCATAACTTTTTTCCATAAAACTGGCGATAATCGATATCCATAAAGTCGATCTAATACACGCCTAGTTTCTTGGGCATCTACTAATCGATAATCTAAATCACGAGTTTCCTTAGCTGCCTTTACAATTGCATCTTTGGTAATTTCATGAAAAACCATTCGCCTAACTGGAATCTTTGGCCTAAGTACTTCAATCAGGTGCCAAGCGATTGCTTCGCCCTCGCGGTCTTCATCCGTTGCCAGAATTAATTCATCCGCATCCTTCATTAACTCTTTTAACTCATATAAGGGAGCAAACTCCTCTTCAATGTTTACACCCTCTTTTGCCCAGGCAAACTTTTTATACTCTTTTGGAATATCAGCTGCCCGTTGCGGTAAATCGCGAATGTGGCCCACGGAGGCTTCAACAACATACTCATCCCCTAAAAAGGAGCCTATCTTGCGCGCCTTTGCAGGGGACTCAACAATTACTAACTTTGTTCCCAAAGTACTTCCTTCTTAACTTAAATGGGGAAGAGGAAAGCTTTAAGCGATGGCGGTTGCGCGTTTGCGGTTTCGCACCAAAGCCCAAATGATTACCAAGGTTGCAAGGAGTGCAATCACCATATTCATTGTTTGATTATCATCTAATGTGAAACCAACAATTGCAGGGGTAATTAACAAACCAACAAGGTTCATTACCTTAATCAATGGGTTAATTGCAGGGCCAGCTGTGTCCTTAAATGGATCGCCAACAGTGTCGCCAACAATTGTTGCTTTGTGCGCTTCACTGCCCTTGCCACCAAACTTGCCATCTTCAATCATCTTCTTTGCGTTATCCCAAGCTCCACCTGAGTTAGATAGGAAGACTGCCATTAATGTGCCAGTTCCAATTGATCCAGCAAGGTATGCGCCAAGTGCGCCAACACCTAAACCAAATCCAACTGCAATTGGTGCCATAACAGCAAGGAGACCTGGAGTTGCAAGTTCACGTAATGAATCACGTGTACAGATATCAACTACACGGCCATACTCAGGCTTTACCTTGCCAGTCATAATTCCTGGGTACTTCTTAAATTGCGCGCGGACCTCAACAACTACCGCACCAGCAGCACGGCTAACAGCGTTGATAGCAAGGCCTGAGAACATAAAGACCACAGCTGCGCCAATAATTAACCCAACTAAGTTTCTTGGATCTGCCACATCTAATACACCTTGTAGTGAAAGAACCTGATCCTTTACCACCAAGCCTTTTTCAAGAACTGAGTTCTTAATTGCATCAGTGAATGCACCAAATAATGCAGTTGCTGCCAATACAGCGGTTGCAATCGCAATACCTTTTGTAATCGCCTTAGTTGTGTTTCCAACTGCATCAAGGGATGTAAGAATCTTTGCGCCTTCACCCTTAACATCACCGCTCATCTCAGCAATACCTTGTGCATTATCTGAGATTGGTCCAAAGGTATCCATTGCCACAATCACGCCAACAGTTGTTAGCAATCCTGTTCCAGCAAGTGACACAGCAAATAGTGAGAGAACAATTGAGCCGCCACCTAATAAGAAGGCACCAAATACAGCTGCTGCAATTAATAATGCTGAGTAGACAGCTGACTCAAAACCAACTGAAACACCAGCAAGAATTACTGTTGCTGCCCCTGTCTTTGAAGAGGCTGCCACATCATTTACCGGGCGCTTGCCGACCTCAGTAAAGAAGCCGGTTAGTACTTGAATAGCTGCTGCTAGTGCAATACCAATTAATACTGCGCCAAATGCTAAAACTCTAGGGTTGATATCAACAGCTTGAGCCTCAGCAGACAAACCTGACATATTCATTAATGAATCTGGCAGGTATGTAAAAGTTGCAAATCCAACTAATACTGCGCTAATGATTGCGCTGGTAAAGAATGAGCGATTAATTGC
>JBEAVA010000054.1:0-5016 GCA_041161165.1 Actinomycetota bacterium | reverse complement strand
GTTTCTGTTTTGCCAGAACCAGCACCAGCAATAACTACCGCTGGTGCCAAGGGAGATTCAATAATCGGAATTTGTTCCTGCGTTGGCACCCTAAATGAAGGATCTACCGCGGATATTTTCTTTGCGATGTCTAGTGCTGAGTATTTGATGCTCATAAATCAATCACCGACTTACCTGCCGGCTGGATTGGGCAAGAGGACTTAACTGCGCAACTTCGGCAGCGATCATTAATAATTGCAACAAAGCTCTTATCGCTCATCCCAATAGCAATTTCTGAAATCTCTTCACTTACCGCTTTAACATCAACTTGATCTTGCGGGCGTGGTTTAGCTTCCTTGCCTTTGTGATCTCCTACGAAAATTAATTGTGCACCAGCCACCTCCTGGTGCTCTAACTTATTCTTAAAACCATCATTTACCACCGCTAATTGGTAGCTTTGTAATTGCTTGTTATTTTGGGCATCTTCATAGGAAATTGGCGTAGCCCCGGTTTTTAAATCAACTATGTAATATTTTCCTTCACTTGTTAACTCCACTCGATCTATTGAGCCAGATACAACTGCATTTCCTAACTTAAACTCAAACTTTTCTTCAACGCCGATTAACTTATTTTTGTTACTCAAATGCCAACCATAGAATTTTTGTAACATCAATGCTGCTCTTCGGTATTCGTAATCTTTTATCCAACCCTTGTTCATATCAATTAATGACCAAGCACCTTTTAATTTCGCCTCTAGTTGATCTAAGGTAAGTGATGGTTGATCCTTTAATTGCGCGGCAATTACATGGATGGCGGAGCCGAGTACTTGAGCGGTTGAATCTGCATCTTTGCCACCGCTTTGTTCTAACATCCACTTAAGTCCACACTCAGTAAATGATTCAAGTGAGCTAGGTGAAATTCTTAACTGCTCATCTTCGCCAATTACTGGTAGCTCTGTCGATGGCGGTGTTACACCAACCCAATTTTTTGGATCCGCTGCTCTAACCCCATTACTAGCCAATGTTTTGAGTGCTTTTGCTGCAAACATTGAATCTTCATCGCTGGCATTACTTGCCATCCGGCGCAGCGCTGCAACCAGTGCGGGTTGTGTAATTGCTCTTTGAGTTTGGCTTACTTGAATATCATCTGGTGCTAACTTTTCAAAGTATCTAGAGGGTTGATTATCTTCATGGGCAACTGCGGTGATAAAGAGTTGCTTGCTTGCTCTACTTAATGCAACATTTAATAATCTTTTCTCATCCTCTGCTAAACCAGCAGCTGAGATCGCATCTAGTTGTTCAGCGTTGCTGATGCCATGTCGAAATATTTCAACTAATCGCTCAGAGCCAAGTAATGATCCGCGTTGCTTTAAATTAGGCCAACTTCCCTCTTGCATTCCAGCAAGTGCAACATATTGCCACTCTAACCCTTTGGCTGAATGCACCGTCATTACCTGCACTACCTCACCGCGCTGTGCGGTTGCGGTAATACTGTCAGAGAGAATTTTCTCGCCAAGAAGTTGATCTATAAAAAGAGAGGGTTTAGCACCTGGCAGGCGCTCGCTAAAACGTCTGGCAACTTCAAATAAAGTAATTACTGCATCAAGATTTTGATCAGCAATCCCACCTCGCACGCCCCCGGCCAGCGCAGTTTGTTGCCAGATTTGTGAAATCGCTTCACCTTCATAATTTTTACCATTACTCCATATGCTCCATAGTAAATCTGAAATATCAGATGAGCTACTTAAACTTTTTTTAGCAACTTTAATCAAATCATTAATTCGCTTAAGGCTAGTTAGTTGCTCCCATGGCAGATCAGCACTAGGTGAGGTCAAGCAATCTAAGATCAATTCAGTTGAACTCTTAACCTGATCACCACTTTGCGCTCTCGTTAGAGCAATTCGCATCTGTCTAATTGATATTGCATCTGCGCCAGCAAACTCACTCTTTAACAGCTCTTCAATTTGATCCCAGTTGCTAGTGGTTAGTTTTAATTGGCCCAAAGCAATTTGTGCAATGGTGATTATTGGCCTAATTGCTGGGTTATCAGCTAAGGAAAGTGCGGTGGCATCAATTTCAACTGGAATTGAGTTCATTGCAAAGGCTCGTTGTAATGCAGCTATTTGTGCGCCAGGGGATCTAACAATGACTGCCATCTGCGACCAGGCGATGCCATCAATTAAGTGTGCTGATCTAAATTGATGCGCAATAAAATTTGCCTCTTCACTGGCACTACTTAGTAGCACAGTTTGTTGGGCAGGATCACTTCGCAGTTTATTTTGTAGAGTTATCTTGTCCTTGATTCCAAACTGCTCTAAATCTGTCAGTAAGTTCTCGGGATCTGCTCCTCTAAATCTACCCACCGCACTTTGTGGATCAGCAAAGATCACAAGCTCTTGGTTACTTAGTAGATGTAATAATTTTCGTTGCGCCCGATCTGATTCTTGAAACTCATCAACATAGATAACTTGAAACATTTTGCGATATTTATCAAGTAATCTCTGATTACTCTCAAGTTTTTCTGCGGCTAAAATAATTAATTCACTCGGATCAACTCGGTTAAAAGAGTGAGTTGTAGTGCCATCGCGCAATGCCATCGCACTTTTATACTTTTCCCAAAACTGACAGATCGCAGGCCAGTACCTTTGCTCATACTTTTTAGCAAATTTATTTAACTCCTGGGGCGAGCTACCTCTTTCAGTGGCACGGCTAATAAATTCACGAAGCTCTTTAGCAAAACCCCTGGTGGTTAGGGCGGCATGTAAATCAGTTGGCCATAAGGTTTGCGAAGGATCAGCAGCATCTATCTCTAATAATTGCCTGATTTGTGCATCTTGTTCAGCCCCGGAAAGTAATACATATTTTTTCTCATTTGAATCTTCCAAATTAATTGGATCATTTAAAATCATAAATGCTAATGAGTGAAAGGTTCTTGCAATTGGTTCGGCAACTGTATGTAAGGCTGGGTTTGCGGATGCGATTTGATCTCGCAATTTACTGGCAGAATCTCGTCCATAAGTAATTGCTAATATTGAGTTCGGATCAAAGCCTTGCGAAATTCGATTTGAAATCGCAGCAATTAAGGTGGTGGTTTTTCCAGAACCAGCTGCGCCTAAAACTAATAGTTGTGAGTTGCGGTGATTTACAACTTGAAGTTGCTCACTGGTTAATTCATGCCTTGAAATCTGGCCCTGATTCACGCCAGCTCTAACTAGATTTAACTCGATGGTATTTTTTGCGCTGGCCACGGCTTAATTTAACAAGCCGGCGCTGACATTAAGGGTTATTACCCAATAATGGTTATGAGTTCTCGTTTGCTCGCTTATTTTTGGAAGTAATTCGCGCCCGAGTAGATCCATCCAAAATAACCTTGCGAATTCGAACAACTGCTGGGGTTACCTCAACGCACTCATCTTCACGACAAAATTCAAGAGCACCTTCCATATTTAATTTCTTTGCAGGAATTAATCGCTCTGATTCATCAGTACCAGATGCTCGCATATTTGTTAACTTTTTCTCTCTTACGCAGTTAACATCCATATCCTCACTTCGTGAGTTCTCACCAATAACCATTCCTTCATAAACCTCATCGCCTGGTTCAACAAATATTGATCCGCGATCTTGTGTGCCATAAAGAGCGTAGCTAGTAACTGTTCCCATTCGATCAGAAACTAATGAGCCAGTTGAACGAGTGCGCAGCTCACCATGCCAGGCCTCATAACCATCAAATACATGGTGAAGTAATCCAGTACCACGAGTCTCAGTTAAGAACTCTGTTCTAAAACCAATTAAGCCACGGGATGGAACTCGGTAATCCAGACGAATCCAACTAGTGCCATGGTTAACCATCTGCTCCATTCGTCCCTTACGAAGAGCCATAAGTTGGGTAATCACACCTAAGTACTCCTCTGGTGCATCAATAGATAAACGCTCCATCGGCTCATGTACTTTGCCATCAACAATCTTGGTAACAACTTGTGGCTTGCCAACTGTTAACTCAAAGCCTTCACGTTTCATAATTTCAACTAACACGGCAAGTTGTAACTCACCACGACCTTGAACCTCCCAAGTATCTGGGCGATCGGTATTTAGAACGCGCAGTGAAACATTGCCAACCAGCTCAGCATCAAGACGACTTTTTACTTGGCGAGCAGTTAACTTATTTCCACTCTTGCCAGCAAGAGGTGAGGTATTAATACCAATTGTCATGGAAATACTTGGCTCATCAACTGTTATCAATGGCAATGCATGTGGATTTTCTAAATCAGCCAAAGTTTCACCTAAGGTAATAGTTTCAATTCCTGCCACCGCGATAATGTCACCTGGATGGGCCTCCATTGCCGGTACCCGCTCTAAAGCTTCGGTAATCAAAAGCTCTGAAACTTTAACTCGCTCAGTTGAGCCATCAGTTTTAATCCAAGTAACTGATTGCCCCTTCTTAATCACACCTTCTCGAACTCGGCAAAGTGCTAGTCGACCTAGGAAGGGCGATGAATCTAAGTTTGTAACATGTGCTTGAAGTGGTGCGCCTTCATGATATTCCGGAGCTGGAATGGCAGAAAATATGGTGTCAAATAAAACATCTAAATTTTCTTTATTTGGCATGCCACCATCTGCTGGTCGATCAAGGGATGCCTTACCTGCTTTGGCAGATGCATAAACAATTGGAAACTCAATCTGATCTTCATTGGCATCTAAATCTAAGAAGAGTGCGTATGCCTCATCAACAACCTCAGCGATACGTGAATCTGGTCGGTCAACTTTATTAATTACTAAAATTACTGGCAGATTTTTTTGTAGCGCTTTGCGAAGTACAAATCGAGTTTGTGGCAGTGGTCCCTCTGAAGCATCAACTAATAAAATTACGCCATCGACCATCTCTAGTCCACGTTCAACCTCGCCACCGAAATCTGCGTGTCCTGGTGTATCAATAATATTTACGATCGTATCCCCGCGCTTTACCGCGGTGTTTTTTGCCAAGATGGTAATTCCTTTTTCGCGCTCTAGATCCATGGAATCCATCATGCGATCTTGGCCT
>JBEAVA010000013.1:0-9002 GCA_041161165.1 Actinomycetota bacterium | reverse complement strand
CAACAGTATTTCCGAATGCACCAACCATTCCAAAGCCATGGGTGTAAACCAAGTGATCATTAATCCAGTTTCGAGATGGATTTCCATCAATATTTAACTCACGTACTGCCACAACCACATCGCGCTCTTTGCCATCAATCTTGTAACGATCAATATCTAATGAATCAGCAAAAGCGTAATATGGCTTGATCTGTTGAAGTTGTCTAAAGGTTGCAGATAAAACATTTGGATCCATCAATCGGATATTTGCAATCGTGGCCGCATCATTTGCTAATTGACCAGCTGAAGTTGTAACCGTTGCTTGGTAATCCTTTACCTCTACATTTGTTAAACCATAGGCATCGCGGGTGGCATCAATATTTCTTTGAATAAAAGGTGCCTCTTTTGTGGACTCAGATGGCTTTACTTGAAACTGTTGGATTGCCGCTGGGTAAACACCTGCGATTAAAACTGATGCGATAACCATTAGTGCCACACCAGCTGTTGGTAACAACCAGGATTTACGAACAATATTTGCAAAGAATAGAAGGGAGCAGATCACCGCAATCGCCGCCAAAATAGATTTAGCAGGCAAAAGTGCATTTACATCACTGTAGGTAAGTCCGGTAATTAATCTGCCCTCTTTTAAAGTTAACGCATAACGATCAAACCAATAAGCAACTGCCTTTAGTAAAACTAGCAAGCCAAGCAAAATTGAAAGCTGAACTCTTGCGGCAACTGTGGTTCGGTCCTCTTTAACCTGAGTTCGAATACCGCCATAGATGTAATGAACTGCTGCAGCAGCGATAATTGCCAACACAATTGTTGAAATGCCCCAGCCAATCAGTGCTTGATACATCGGCAGCTTAAATGCAAAGAATGAGATATCTAATCCAAATTGTGGATCAACTTGTCCAAATTCAGTTGAGTTCTGGAAAAGTAGCCATTGTTGCCAGAATCTTGATCCAGCAGTGCCAGCAAAATAAAAAATTACCAAGAAAATACCAATGCCAGCCAGGCGCCGAATTGGTTCTAGTTGAGCGCGATATCTTTCTAAATTATCAGCCTCGACAGTTACCGGAACATAAATAGGTCGTTTTCTAAATGCAAGATAAATATTTAGAGTGATAATTGCTGAAGTTATAAGTCCAAAGCCCAAGAATAAATAAATTTTAGTGAATAAGGATGTTTGCCAAACATCAACAAAACCTACCGAATGAAACCAGAGTAAATCTGCGTAAAATCCACTTAACGAAACTAATATGCTAGATAAAATAAATATAACTATAAAAGTTATTGTTAAGGGACTAACTCGACGCTTACCATTTCCACGACTTGCAAATGGATTTGGAAACCCACCACCAAAACCGCTGCCACCAAATGGATTGTTATTACGGTTAAAGCCGCCGCCACTAAAGCCTGAGTTACTCATGCGCAGATCTTATCTACTCCTAGGCATAGCTTTTACAGGTGGGAAATTTGGAATTCTCAGGTAGTTTTAATACTGCAATTGCCTCAGCGAGTGTGGCGACCGGCACAATTTTCATTGACTTTTCACCCTCACCCTGACCTAAATCTTCGGTGTTACTTATATCTTCGCAGTTTTCTATGGGGGTGAAGAAAATATTAACCCCAAACTCTCTAGCGCCGATAATTTTTTCAGCAATCCCGCCAATTGGTCCGACATTTCCGGTTGTTGTAATTGTGCCGGTGCCAGCAATATTTCGTGATCGAATTAAATCCTCAGCAGTTAATTTCTCAACCACACCAATAGCAAAGATCAAGCCACCACTTGGTCCACCAGTCTCTTCTAATTTGATTTTTACATCAAATGGAAAAACAAATTGTTCTTGAATATTTATGCCGATAAAGGCTGATCCATCATCCCTGGCAGATAAGGCGATTTTTTTAGTTAATTCACCAACACCTTGACGGTTAACTTTCACAGTTACAAACTCACCTGGCTTTTTACTATCTAAAAATTGTAATAGCTCAGTAGTATTTTCAAATTTACGATCATTAATAGTCAACACCTGATCATTCACAAGGATTACATCTTGCGCCTTACTATCTTTATTAACATCAACAACTGCTAACTTTGAAGCGCTCTTATAACCAAGGTATGAAAGGGCGGCAGCGGTGGCATTAATTTGAGATCCATTCATCTCAACTGCCCCTTGCTTGACCGCTTCAGCTGCGGTTTCCCCATCTGGATAAACCTCTTGCCGAGGAAGTACTGCCCGCTTGTTATCAATCCAGCCGTAGAAAATATCAAAGCCAGTTATATAAGAGTCTGGATCAGTTACCATCACAGATGTAACAGATAATTTTCCACTGGTTGGATAGGTTTTAGTGCCAGATATTTTTATCGCCGAGCCCAATACATTTTGTGGCGTACCAGGGGCGAGTATGACAAAGGGTGATGGAATGAATAAGGCAACCAAGATTAATAATGTGAGGATAAGTCTGGTTGGTGTAGGAATTTGCCCGCGAGTGGGAAGTAAGGATCTCATTTAATTTAGTAGTTTAAATTATTTTTTAGGTCTAAATGTGCTTTGGAATTTCTTAAAATTGTTTACCGACCGATTAGTTTGGTTATCAAACTTAGATTTATATTTTGAGATCCAAACTCCATAAACAATCGCCCCTGAGACCGCCACGATTGGGATCAACCACCAAACCAGGGCTGATGCTGCGCTTGAACTCATAACCCCATCCTAATCAGCGGGGAAGAAAATCGGTGGCATTATTGTTCTATCGATATCAGTTATCTTTTGATCTTAAGCAGAGGGTGAGTAAATCAAAATGGGTTTCGGCTTTTTACCAAATGAGGGTCAGCCTGACTTTGATGCGCTGCTTAAGAAATTCTCAGAAATGGGAATTGATTCTGGCGCCCTAGCTGGTGCAAAGTCTTTTTTTGAAAGTATGCAATCTGGTGCATCTACCACTGATCAAAGTTTAATTAAGGTAGCAAATTTACGTGAGATAGCTAGAAAAATAATTACTGCCAAAGGTGATCTGCCAATTGGCAATTTAGATCAAGAGAAATTAAATCAATCCTTACTCCTTGCCAATACTTGGCTAGATACTGAGATCCTCTTTCCCGCTGCAGTGATGCCAAGCCAGAGTGCCTGGTCAAAGCGAGATTGGTTAGATGAATCGGTCACTGGCTGGCAACAATTAATCGAACCGCTCGCCCTGGGAATGGCAGATGCGTTGGGCAATGTGATTACTAATGCGAGTACCTCTCTTCCAATTGAGTTTATGGGCTCAAATGAGCAATCACCTGCTCAACAAGAGGCTATGAAATTAATGCTGGCCCGAATCTTGCGTGGTTTTATGGGCACTTTAATCGCTACTCAATTGGGCCAAGGAATTGGCATGTTGGCTAACTCAATAACTGGCGCAAATGATGTGGCAATTCCATTGTTAAAAAGTGATAGCGGCTCACATTTAATCCCTCAAAATATTAATGAATGGTCTGAAGGGCTCGGCATCGACCAGGAGCAGGTTGCTATCTATTTATCACTTCGGGAGGCGGCAGCAAGTAGATTATTTGCTAACTCACCTTGGCTACAAAACTACATTAAGGATTTAATCACCGCCTACGGCAAAGGGATAAGTATTGATGTCGAATCAATTACCCGCCAAGCAGAAGAGGCGATGGCAAGTGGTGAGATTGATATGAATAATCCGCAGGCAATAAACCTGGCATTAAATGCTGGTTTGTTCACACCACAACAAACACCAGCTCAAGAGATAGCCTTAACTAGATTAGAGATGACTTTGGCATTAATTGAAGGTTGGATTGATCATGTTATTTCACAGGTTGCCGCAGATCGCATGCCAGCCTTTAATGCAATGATTGAAAACTCTCGTCGCCGGCGTGCTACTAACGCACCAATGCAACAATTATTTGCAAACTTGCTAGGACTTGAGGTTTCACCCCGAAAAATGCGCGAGGCATCTGCATTTTGGAATGAGGTTAAAAACCTAAGAGGCGCAGATGGTCGGGATAAGTGTTGGGAGGATGCTGCCTTTTTACCAATGCCAGATGATCTATCTGATGTGAAGGCCTTTTTAGATAGCGTGACTGTGCCAGATGATCTATCTGGTTTGATTTAAAGCTAAAAATCAAAAAGCGAAATCCCCGGGCGCACAATTTCTTATCTGCCTTCCCCTTGCAGATATGAAACGGTTATCCGGGGACTTCGTGGCGCAAACATATGGGAATCAAAGGTGAGAATCAACTTAGAATGGTGTTTTAAAAAGTTTTTTTAATTTATTTTTCAACTTTAATATGCTTTATTTATGCATTAAATAAAAAGCCATTACTGGTGCGGTATGGCAAAACCCTTACTGAGGCAATCATTGCGTAAAATTGCACCACCTGCTGTGGATTAACCTGTGGAGACACCCACAATTATGGTGGATAAGAAGAGGTAATGGTGGATAACTTTGAGCAGGAAATCCTCTTTGCAGATTTAATGCCGCCTGTGGCTCAAATATCCAAGCGCAGAGGCCAAGCCCTTCCTGCCCTGCCATCTGATCTGCCGCAATACCGTGTTGTCCGAAAAGAACGTCGCCGGCGCAGCATTAGTGCCTTTCGCCAGGGCGGTGTGATTGAGATTCATATCCCAGCCAAGATGAGTAAGCGGCAGGAGTTGGAAATAATTCCAGAGATGATAGCAATGGTGCTACGTCGGGAGGGTCGATCTCGAAAAACTGACCTACAACTACTTGAGATCGGTATGGAATTACTTGCAAAGTATCTGCCAGATTTTGATGTGGCACCGGCAAGCATAAATTGGCGCAATATGAGTGAGCGTTGGGGCTCTTGCACCACTGTTGATCGAACAATTCGAATTTCTGATCGATTAATTGGTGCACCAAATTATGTGTTGTACTACATAATTTTTCATGAGCTAATTCATCTAAAGATTCCAGGCCATGATCAAGATTTTTATAATTACTTAAATCGATTTACCGATCAGCAAAAGTGCGAGGCGTTTTTAGAAGGTTTTGAACTAGGAAGCCAAAGTGGTGGATCAGGTGTTGTTCCTGCCATAAATATCTAGTTTTACCCCTTATTTCCTACTTTTGACTTAATATTTAGGTTTTTAAGCGTGGAAAACCCCAGTTGAGCGTGTTAGTAGGGGTATGGTGTTGCCATTCGTACTCACATGCAGGAACTTGCCGGCATGCTCCCAAGAGTGCGGCGGATGGAGGAAGAAAATGGCTGAAGAGTACAAGGGTGAGGCTTACTGCGTTAAGTGCAAAGAGAAGCGCTCCTTTGAAGGACATGTAAAGGTCTCTGATTCTGGTCGCCGTATGGCACAAGGAATCTGCCCAGTTTGTGGCACAAAGGTAAATCGTATTCTTGGTAAGGCTTAATAAGTAAACAAGTAACCAAAAGTAAAAGCGGTGAGATTGGATTAATTCCAACCTCACCGCTTTTTTGTTAACCCTTTCTAGTTAACAGTTGTTATTAACTTTCTTTAAATTTAACTAGCTTGTGCCACCTTTGCCGGTCTGCCTGGTGTTCGCTTACTTTGAATTACCTGACCTTCATCAAATAACTCACCTCCCCAGACACCGCATGGCTCAGCTCGAGAGAGTGCTCCTTGTAAACACTTTGCCTTCATGGGGCAGCCGCCGCACAGCGCTTTCGCCTGGGCAATCACCAGTGGCTGTTCACTGAAGAAGAGCTCTGGATCAGATGAGTGGCAGGGCAGGCTCATAATCTTTTGCGCTTGATCAATTACAGGAGAAAAAGGATTATCAGCGCGCTTGTACTCCACCTTTGTTTGGTAACTCTTATTAGCAATAGTTGCACTTGAGTTGGCGGTGTAATCGGTATAGGAGATGACTGGGGCATCCTCGTAAGCCCAGGTGACATCACTTAATCCAATTTTGGCAGTTGGGCCTTGTGCCCAACCTGGTACAAGTAGTTCGCTGAAGAGAACGGTCATCGTTCTCACCTTTCCTTTCGGTTATCTTTCATTTAGTTTGGTTCGATTTGTTATGCCAATTACTTGGCTCTTATTGGAAGTTATTAGATAAAAGAAAAAGGGCCCCGAATCATTAGATTCGCGGGCCCCTTGGCTTCTATCTCGACTTTAGCCGATATAGCTCCCAGGGGTGCGATCTGATGTAAAGGTATAAAAACCCTTATTAGAGCGCTTATTTGTCCAATCTGAGCGATATGAAGATTTCGCTGTGACTGGATTGATGGCATACCAATTAGCAGTAGCTGCAATTGGTGCAACTGCTGTGTGTGAATTAACTAGTTTTGCCATTCGGCAAGAGTAAAGCATGAGCTATCTTTGATGCAACTTAATTAAATTGGGCTAGAAATACGCTGGGTTTGCCAGCGTAGGTGATTTGAATCCGCTCCTTTGCACGGGTAATGCCAACATAAAATAGTCGTCGCTCTTCATTTAAATCATTACCCATTGGTAGCACGCCCTCAGAAACCCCAATTAAAAATAGGTGATTCCATTCCAATCCTTTGGCGGCATGCAAAGTTGCCAGCGTTACTCCAGGCAGGGTTGGTGGATTATTTTGCTCAGCTCGATCCTCGATCTCACGCAAAAAAGCGCGCATATTTTTGCCGCCATTTTCTTGAATACTTTTAGCCAACCTTAAAAAAGCCACAACATAATCAGCATCGCCAAATGGGCGAAGAACTGCAACTAAATCGGCATACCAATCACCACCTTCAGAAGGTAGTACTGAGGCGCTTCGAATAATTCGCATTACATCTCGCACATCGGTGAGATCAAAAAATCGCTCACCTGATCTAATCTGACTTGGGATCCTGGCATTATTTAAAGCTGACTTAACCTGATCTAACTGGGCATTAGTTCTGGCCAATACCGCGATCTGCGATGAGTCCACGCCTTCCGAAATGCTCTTCACTACCTCACCAACCACATATGAGATCTCATCTTGTGTGGAGTTAAAACCATTAACCGCAGGCTTTTCACCATGGGCATTTGCAGATTGCAACTCACTGCCATGATCTGAAACTAAATTGGCAGCTCGCAGGATTGCATTTGCAGTGTTGATAATTTCAGGGGTGGATCGATAGCCACGGGAGAGCCGGAAAACTTGGGCATTTGGAAATCTATTTTGAAAGTTAAGTAAGAAGTTTGAGGTAGCGCCAGCAAATGAGTAAATCGTTTGCGCCGCATCCCCCACAACACAAATTTCCTGCCGACTTCCCAGCCAAAGATTTAATAACCGCTGTTGCAAAGGTGAGACATCCTGGTACTCATCCACGGTGAAGTATCGATACTGATCCTGCACCCGCTCGCGCACCCCACGATCCTCCTCCAACATGCCTACTGTTAGCAGCAATACATCTTCAAAATCTAAGGTGCGCTCCTGTTTCTTTAATGATTCATAAGCTTCATAAACTTGGGCAATCATTGAAAGATTTTCAGACTCCCCTTTGCTATTTGGCAATCGCACTAACCGGTTATTAGCAATGGCTTCTTGTTGATAATTTTCAGGTGAGATCTCTAAAACTTTTGCCCATTCAATTTCACTTGCAATCTCCCGCAGTGCATTGACCTGGGCAGGAATTGCCACTTCAGCTCTAGTAATTGCTTGGCTAATAAAGCCAGATTTAGTAGTTAGCAGGGATGGAAATTGCCCACCGAATGCATATGGCCAAAAATATAGAAGCTGCTTAAGCGCTGCCGAGTGGAAGGTTCTTGCGCTGGCATTTGAAATACCAAGCGCGCGTAATCTTGCCCGCATCTCACCAGCAGCTTTTGCGGTAAAGGTGAGTGCTAATACCTTTGTTGGATCGGTAACTCCGGCATTAATTGCATATGCAATTCGATTAGTGATTACTCGAGTTTTACCGGTACCTGCACCTGCAATCACACAAACTGGACCAGTTATTGCTTTTACAACCGCTTGTTGATCAGAATCTAACTCTGCCAAAATTGCAGCATTATCTATCGCCATGATTCATTGCCAACCAAATCCTTATCCGCATTCTCTCCATACCAAGCCTTAATCATTTGTCGAGCCACACTTATTTCCAGTGGAAGTATTAAAGATTTATCTGCGATTGCATTTTTCATATCAGAACGAGTAAACCAACGAATCTCCTCAATCTCTTCACCATCAGGTCTGGCTAAATGCGGAGTATTAGTTATTGCTTCAAATGCAATCATTAATGATGCTGGAAATGGCCATGGTTGAGAACCTAGGTAATTGATTTGCGTTAATTCAACTCCTGCCTCCTCCATTACCTCTCTGGTTACACAATTTTCAAATGATTCACCTGGCTCAACAAATCCAGCAAAGGTTGAAAATCTATGCTTTGGCCAAACTTTTTGCCTGCCCAATAAAATTCGATCCGCTTCATCCTTTACTAAAACAATAATCGCACTATCTGTTCGCGGATAATGTTCACTTTGATCTGCTGGGCATCTGCGAACCGAGCCTGCTAACACAACTAAAGTTTTTTCTCCGCAGACAGCACACCTTGGGTGCTTCTTATGCCAATTAGCTAGCCCTTGGGCATGAACTGCTAAACCAATATCTCTTGCAGATAAAAATGATCCGACCTGTCGAAGGGTCTTAAACTCACCTTCTGCTACCTGACTGCTTTCTAAGTGGCGAACAAAAAATGGTTTTTCATCTTTAACTCCTAAAAAGTAATCACTTTGATCTAGATACTTACCAAGCGCAGCTCCTGTTGTGAAAAGTAATTGATCATTTTTAGTCGCAAATTTTTCATCGCAAAATAGGAGCACTGCTGCATCGGGCCAGGCTGAATTTAGATAGGTTGCATCACTTCGATGGTGGGCAGCGCGATCGACCTCAGCTGCTGCCAACGGAAGTTTTAGTGGTTTATGAGGCGCCATCACCGCCTGACCCTACTAGCCTGTCATCATGGTTGTCGCCCCCGTTCAAAAGATGAGAGTGATCTCATGGAATCTTTTGCATGGCCAGAAAATTCCACCGACTGACTCGCAAAACTGGCAGCTGGAGTTAGAAGC
>JBEAVA010000168.1:0-3908 GCA_041161165.1 Actinomycetota bacterium | reverse complement strand
AGTCTGCTTCATCCCAATTTGCAGATAGGACTGGAGTTAATTTACTCATGCTCCACCCTTTGCTTTCTTAAGCCCTAACAAAGTTGGCTCGCCAGCTTGAACACCTTCGTTTGCAAGGCCATCAGAGATTCCTGCTAAAACTGCAGAGTTTTGCTTCCAGGTTCGCAAAGTCTTTGGGCCTCTAGTTGGTGCAGGTGGATTTCCAGCTCTTGCACCATCTACTAATTCTTTTACAGATGAAACAGTTTGGTTATCGTAAAACTCCCAATTAACCATAACTACTGGAGCATAATCGCAAGCAGCATTACATTCGATGTGTTCAACTGAAACTTTTCCATCCGCTGTTACGCCATCATTTTCAATTCCCAGATGCTCTTTAACAGCATCAAATATCACATCTCCGCCCATTACTGCACACAAGGTATTTGTGCATATTCCAACATGGTATTCACCAACTGGCTTTGATTTGTATTGGGTATAAAAGGTTGAAACGGCAGTTACTTCAGCAGTTGCCAACTCTAATTTTTGACCGATTAATTCAATACCTTCATTTGTTACATACCCATCAATTGATTGCACATAATGCAATAGCGGCATAATTGCTGAGCGCTTTCTTGGATATCTTGCAATTATGGAGTCCATAATTGAAATCTGCTCTGATGTAAATGACATTATCGATCAACCCCACCCATCACTGGATCAATTGATGCAACCGCTGCAATTACATCTGCAATTTGTCCGCCCTCACACATGGCTGCAGTAGATTGCAAATTATTAAATGAAGGATCACGGAAGTGAACTCGATAAGGACGAGTTCCACCATCAGAAACTAAATTAACGCCAAGCTCTCCACGTGGTGATTCAATCGCGGTATAAACCTGACCTGCTGGGACTCTAAATCCTTCTGTTACTAATTTGAAGTGGTGAATCAATGCTTCCATTGACTCTCCCATAATCTCTCGAATGTGATTAAGTGAGTTACCCATACCATCTGCACCAACTGATAGTTGAGATGGCCAAGCAATTTTCTTATCAGCAACCATTACCGGTTGTCCTTCTAATTTTTCTAATTTTGTAACACACTGCTCAATAATTCTTAAAGATTGCTCAAGCTCTTGCATACGAATTAAGAATCTTCCGTAAACATCACATGAATCAGTGGTTGGAATATCAAACTCATAGTTTTCATAACCACAATATGGTTGAGCTTTACGTAAATCCCACGCTAGGCCAGTTGAACGCAAAACTGGACCTGTAATGCCCAAGGTTGTGCATCCAGCTAGATCTAAATACCCAACTCCTTGGGTTCGCTTAATCCAAATTGAGTTTCCAACTAATAGTTTTTCATTATCTTTAAAATTATGTCTTAAATCTTTAACAGTTTCGCGAATTTTAGTAAGAGCTCCTGCAGGTAGATCTTGTGCAACTCCGCCAGGGCGAATGTATGCCATATTCATTCTTAAGCCAGAGAGTAATTCAAATATATCTAATACTTTTTCACGCTCTCTGAATGCAAAAATCATTGGAGACAAAGCACCTAACTCAAGTGCGCCGGTGCCCAAAGCAACCATATGAGAAGAGATTCGGTTGAACTCCATCATCATCACACGAATTACCGTTGCGCGCTCAGGTACATCATTTGTAATTCCAAGCAATTTTTCTACGCCAAGACAATAAGCAGTTTCATTAAATATTGGTGATAAGTAATCCATTCTGGTTACAAAAGTTACCCCTTGCGTCCAATTTCTAAACTCCGTGTTTTTCTCAATACCGGTATGTAAATAACCAATACCACATCTAGTTTCAGTAACAGTTTCGCCCTCTAACTCTAAAATCAATCGCAAAACTCCATGAGTAGATGGATGTTGTGGGCCCATATTTAAAACCACACGCTCTTCTTTTGTTGCGCCAATCTCTGTAACTAATGAATCCCAATCACCACCGGTAACTGAGTAAACCCTTCCCTCTGTGGTTTCTTGAGAGGATGCGTATGGATCAGTAAAAGTTGTCATGTGTAACTCCGGCGTTGCGATGGAGCTGGAACTGTTGCACCTTTATATTCAATCTCAATTCCACCAAGTGGATAATCTTTTCGCTGCGGAAATCCAGCCCAGTCATCAGGCATCAAAATTCGGGTTAGGCCTGGGTGATTATCAAAAATAATTCCAAACATGTCATAAGTTTCACGTTCATGCCAATTAGTTCCGGCCCATAAGTTCCGGCCCATACTTCAACTAATGATGGAACGTGTGGAGACTTTTCAGAAACACAAACTTCTAATCTAATTCTTTGGTTTCTAGTTATTGATAGCAATGAATATATCGCATGCAACTCACGATTGGTTTGATCTGGATAGTGCACACCATTTACTCCAACACACATTTCAAATCTAAGTTGATCCCGCAAAATCTTTGCTACTTCTAATAATCGATCTGGTTTTATAAACAAAGTTAGTTCGCCACGATCAACTACAACTTTTTCAATTGCATCGCTAAACAATGGGTATGCGCGTTCTAAATCATCTGCTACCTGATCAAAATACCCACCATACGGGCGCTGTGTTGACCCAATAACAGTCTCACTTTTTACGAGTCCGCCGAAGCCAGATGTATCTCCGCTTCCTTTGCTCCCAAACATTCCTGATTTACTCATGCAAGCAACCCTTTTAACTGGTGGGTCGGCTTTGCAGTGAGCGCAGCAGCTTCAACTTCTCTAATTATTTTTTCACGGTTTGGACCAAGCTTTTCATTTCCAATTTGCTCGTGAAGTTTCAGAATTGCATCCATCAACATCTCAGGTCGTGGTGGGCAACCTGGTAAATAAATATCAACTGGGATTATGTGGTCTACTCCCTGCACGATGGCATAGTTGTTAAACATTCCACCAGATGATGCACAGGCGCCCATTGCAATGGTCCATTTTGGTGCAGCCATTTGATCATAAATTTGTCTTACTACTGGTGCCATTTTGTTGCTTACGCGGCCAGCAACAATCATTAAGTCCGCCTGGCGGGGGGAGGCACGAAATACTTCCATTCCAAATCTTGCTAAGTCATATCGACCAGCACCTGCTGCCATCATTTCAATCGCACAACAAGCCAAGCCAAAAGTTGCAGGCCATAGGGAGTTCTTGCGCATGTAGCCAGCTAGTTTTTCAACGGTAGTTAATAAAAACCCGCTCGGTAATTTCTCTTCTAAGCCCATGATTAATCCCACTCCAATCCACCACGTCGCCAAACATAGGCATACGCAACAAAGACGGTGGCGATAAACAATCCCATTTCAACTAACCCAAAAACTCCAAGTTGATCAAATGCAACAGCCCATGGATATAAAAAGACAATTTCAATGTCAAAAACAATGAAAAGCATTGCGGTTAAGAAATATTTAATTGGAAAACGCCCACCACCGGCAGCTTGAGGTGATGGTTCAATTCCACACTCATATGCATCTGACTTTGCTCGGTTGTATCTCTTTGGTCCAGTTAGAGCTGCTGCGGCTACTGAAAAAATCGCAAAACCAAAGCCGATAGCGCCAATCGCCAGGATCGGCACATATGGATTGAATGAGAGATTCATACGGTCAAATCTTATTGTTAGCCGGAGGTGGCTTTCGCCACTTACGCCTTGTACCCAATGTGAACTGCGACAATTCCGAAGGTTAGGTCCTGCCAGGCCACCGATTTCCACCCATTTTTTTCCAAAACCAAGGCTAGCCCTGCCTGATCAGGCCATGCCCGGATGGATTCGGCCAAGTAAATATATGCCTGCGGATTTTTGCTGATCTTCCTTGCAATAACCGGAAGTGCCTTCATTAAATAATTTAAATAAATAAATTTAAACAACTTATTTGTTGGATGAGAAAATTCAGCAACAACAATTCTGCCGCCATTCTTGGTAACTCTTAAAG
>JBEAVA010000053.1:0-5048 GCA_041161165.1 Actinomycetota bacterium | reverse complement strand
CCATTAGCTTTTACGGCAATTTCACCAGACCAAACTAAATCAGTAGTCATAGCTTTGCCAGTTTCAAGAGATGGTGATGGCATATCTGATAAACGTCTTCCATCCGGAAGTTGAGCGTATGCATCAAATGGAGTTGGTTGATCAATTCGGCCATAGCCAGAGAAAACGTCATAGTAACTTCCAGAGATAAATCCAAGCCCATGTCCCATTTCATGAAGAATCACAGAAACTAAGTCATAACTTCTTGGCGGACATTTTCCATCTGTTCCGTAATACCAAGGAGCAGTGGAGGTAATTGAGATCTCTATTTCTGGATTAGTTGGATCTAAATCTTTTCCAGCCAAAGCATTAGCTAAGGCTGATGCATAATAAAGAGTTTTATCGGGTGCGCCTGTGAAATTGGAAAAGTTATTTTTAGCACTAGCTGATGCTAGGACTCCATAACTTGCAGAACTTCCCCACTTGACATTGACATTAACTGGCACCGTAGATGAAAAGTTTTCAGACCATACATCCACGGCTGTTTGAATTGAAGCCCTGGCAAAAGAAGGGACGGTATTAAAATTGATTAAGAAATTACTTTTCTTCTCAAGATTGGCAGATGGCAGACGTGGAGTTGATTGAATTGAAGTACTTTTTCCACTTGCATAAATAAAACCTGTATTTGCTGGGGCAATCTTGATACCTAAAGCGGTTGAGTTTGGAATTGATATTGGCGCAATTAATAGCGCGGTAAAGAGGAGGGTTGAGGTAAAGATTGATTTCAAGCGCACGGGGCAAGGCTAACAGTCTGAGATGATTGGTCTATGCCAGGTCTAGATCTATCAGCAATATTTAAGCAAAAAGGTATTGTCGAAGCGACACTTCACACCCATTACCAATGTCATAGTTGTAATTTATGAAAAAAGTTACCGTTTACTCTCGTTCGGGTTGCCATTTATGTGAGATTGCAATTGATCGAATTAAATCCACAATGGATGAGTTAAAGTTTGAATTAGATATTAAATTAATTGATAATGATATAAAGCTGCAAGAAGAGTACGGCGAACAAGTACCAGTGATATTAATTGAAGGTAACGTTCATGATTATTGGCGAGTAGATTTAGAGCGGTTTACAAAAGCAGTTAAATCTTAATTTTTATTTAAAATCTCATCTGCATCAATGATTCGGTATGCATAGCCTTGTTCAGCTAGGAATCGCTGACGATTTTGCGCGAAATCTTGATCAATGGTGTCACGTGCAACAAGGGAATAAAACCTTGCTCCTCGTCCATCTGCTTTCGGCCTTAAAATTCTGCCCAATCTTTGTGCCTCTTCTTGGCGAGAGCCAAAGGTGCCAGAGACTTGAATTGCAATAGTTGCCTCCGGCAGGTCAATTGAAAAATTTGCCACCTTTGATACAACTAAACACTTAAGTTCACCACTTCGAAATAACGCATAAAGTCTTTCTCGCTCTTTAATTGGAGTATCACCTTTAATCACCGGAACACCTAGAGCCTCTGATAATTGATCTAACTGATCGATGTATTGGCCGATAACTAAAACTTGATCATTTGCATGTTGTTTAGCTAAAGCTACTGCAACGGCTTTTTTAGTTTGTGATGTTGAACAAAAACGATAACGATCTTCTTGCTCAGCAGTTGCATAATTTAAACGCTCTGCATCAGTTAATGTAATTCTTACCTCAACACAATCTGCCGGGGCGATATAACCTTGAGCCTCAATCTCCTTCCATGGAACATCAAATCTTTTTGGGCCAATTAATGAGAAGACCTCACCTTCCATGCCATCTTCTCTAACTAATGTTGCAGTTAATCCTAAGCGACGTCTGGATTGAATATCTGCAGTAAATCTAAAGATTGGCGCAGGCAAAAGGTGAACCTCATCGTAAATAATTAATCCCCAGTCAATTGCATCAAATAGATCAAGGTGGGCGTAAACCCCCTTTTTACGGGTAGTCATAACTTGATAAGTGGCGATAGTTACTGGGCGAATTTCTTTTTTAGCACCACTGTATTCACCAATATCATCTTCATTTAAATCTGTTCTGCGCAGTAATTCATCTCGCCATTGACGTGCTGCAACTGTATTTGTTACCAAGATCAAAGTTGTTGCCTTTGCATGTGCCATGGCAGCTGCGCCAACAATTGTTTTTCCAGCACCACAAGGCAGAACTACAACACCTGAGCCGCCATGCCAAAATCCTTCTGCAGCTAACTCCTGATATTTACGAATCTTCCAACCATCTTGTCGTAATGAAATCTCATGATGTTCACCATCAACATAACCTGCAAAATCCTCCGCTGGCCAACCTAATTTAAGTAATGCTTGTTTTAAAAAGCCGCGCTGTCCTGGGTGAACAACAATGGTTTCATCATCTAATTGTTTACCCAGCATTGGTGCAACCTTCTTACCGCGCGTTACCTCCTTTAATACTGCAGCATCATTTGAAACCAGAATTAATCCATGAACAGGATGGGCTTCAAGGCGAAGGCGACCATATCGAGACATAGTCTCGGCAATATCAACTAGTAAGGCATGCGGAACTGCGTAACGTGAGTACTTAATTAATATATCAATTACCTCTTCAGCATCATGGCCAGATGCTCTGGCATTCCAAAGTCCAAGAGGTGTTAATCGGTATGTGTGAATATGTTCTGGTGATTTTTCAAGCTCAGCAAATGATGCAATTGATCTTCGACATTCATCGGAGAGAATATGATCAATATCTAGTAAAAGTGTTTTATCACTTTGAACAATTAGCGGACCATCACTCATTTCAACAACTCGATAAGAAAAGCGTTGGTTAATTTAATTCTCGGCTCGATTGTAGAAATCTTTATGTATTCACTTGGGGCATGAGCGCCATGTCCATCAGCACCTAAGCCATCTAATACTTTGGCACCTGCTGCAGCTGCAAGATTTCCATCACTTGCACCCCCAACACTGGCATTGCCAATCTTTGCAACGCCGAGTGCGGCAGCAACCTTTTCTAATTTTTCATAAAGTGCCATGGTGCTACTTTCTTCTAATGGTGGCCGGTTTATTCCACCAGTTACTTCTACCTTAGCCACATCACTTTTTAAATTTCGAATGGATTTATCAATCCGTGCCAGCTCAGCATTTGTAAAAGATCTAACATCGACATCAAGTGTGGCAAGTGCTGGAACTGTATTGGTGGTAGTTCCTGATTTCATCACAGTTGGCACCGCAGTTGTTCCAAATTCAGTATTTTCTAATGCAGCAATCTGTAAAACTAATTTTGCAATTTCAGTAGTGGCATTAATTCCCTTTTCAGGTTCAAGGCCAGCATGGGAGGCTAGTCCAGTAACTTTGATTTGGTACATCGCAGTTCCCTTACGTCCAGTCTTCACCTTGCCATCAAGTGATGCTTCAAAAACTAGAACTGCATCGGCTCCTTTTGATAAGCGCTCAATTAAATCTTTTGATGTAGAACTACCAGTCTCTTCATCGGTTGTAGCCACTAATGCGATCTTGGTTTGGGCATCTTCGATACCAACTAATGCGTGCATTGCTTGAATGAAGCCGCATTTCATATCAAAGACGCCAGGACCACTTGCTCTGTCACCATTAACCTGCCAAGTTGGCGTGAAAGTTCCCTTTGGCCAGACTGTATCTAAATGACAGAGTAAAAGAATTTTTGGATTCTTAGCTCCCCACCAAAAAACTGGGCGACCATTTTCGATAATTTTTTCAGCTCTTACAGTTAGAACTTTGCTAGCAATATCAATGGCAGTATCAATAACTTGATCACAGGCTGCTAAATCCTCAGTTGGTGACTCGCATTCAACAAGGCGTTGGATATCAGAGAGTGCGCTCATAGGTCTAAGTCTGCCTTATTTCCCGAAACGGTGACGGCCGGTGCTACGCCATTGATCCTTGGAATGCGAAACTGAACAATTTCATCACTGGCTTCATCCCGAGCGGTAAGGGTGCCCAGGGATATTGAGATTGGATCGATAATTCGATTAGAAACCCCACCATTATTATCGGCATAACTAATCATCAAAGTTTTACCCTCACTTATATATTGATTAATTAAAGCAAGAGTTTCATTTGAAGAGGTGCCTGCAACTATTGGCTCAACTTTACGACTGCGCTCGCCAGCCCTAATAGTTTTAACTGCTGATAAAACAATTGCATCTTTAGGCGCACTAAATTCAGAAATAATTCTAGGTGGTTTAGGTCGTGATTTGGCTCTGCGCAAATTTGGTTGAGATAGCAAAACTCCGCCAGCATTTTCAGCAGCAGGCAGATATCCATACTCACGTAACTCACCAATTACTTCAGTAAGTTCAAACTCGGTAACTAAAACTTGGGGAGCAATTTTTCTTAATCTTAAATGTTCACATTTTTTATCATGCAAAATTTGCTGAACTAGTCCTTCATCTTCACATCTAATGTAAGAGTGCGCACTTCCAACTCGTAATCTGCCATGACGCTTTGCGACATCAGCGATTAAGTATTCAAGTGGTTGTGGCATTGGGGTTTTTGAGATCTTGCTTAAGAATGTTTTAATTTGATCACCAGTTTTGCCATGATCTAATCCACGTCTAATAGATCCTTCACTAAAGCGATAAACAGTTGCTCCGCCTCTGCTTTCAATATCCGCAATCGTTCCCATCTCTGAGGCAAGCTCTGGAGTTAATGGCCCAGGTGCGACAGCGCTGTTATCTGCCTGAATTAAAATATGATCAACCGGTTTTGGCAGAGCAGATTGAATACCTAAATCTTCTCTTTCAGTTAAAAGATTTAAACCAAAAGTTGAGATTACGCCCTGGCCAGTTATTCCTAACCACTCTGCTTCCCGAAGATTCCACTCCACAAATTCATTATTGGCTCGCTGTGGATTGCACCATTTTATAATCTCTTGCATTGAAGTAATTTCAGGTGAAATCTGTGGGTTATCTAGTAATACTTTTAATGTAGTTCTTCTAATTAGTGAGACTCCGGCTCGGTCTAACTCAGGACCAAGAGGTGCAATGTTTTTGTCACCACCTTTTCCAATTAATCCACTTGCTCTTGAA
>JBEAVA010000012.1:0-9788 GCA_041161165.1 Actinomycetota bacterium | reverse complement strand
ATCAATATGTGATAATGCCGGAGCTATTGAAAGCGCTACTGCGGTTGCATAGCATCCAGGATTTGCAACATATTTTGATTTGGCGATCAATTGGTGATCGGTCAATTCGGGTAACCCATAGGTCCAACTACCTGCGTATGATCCCCCGTAATACTTATCCCACTGAGATTTATCAGTCAGACGAAAGTCAGCACCTAAATCAACAATCTTTACATTCTCATTTATTTGCGCAATGAGCTTAGCGGATTCGCCATGAGGCAATGCGGTGAAAATTAAATCGCATTTATTTAAATCATCAAGAATTACTGTGGAAAATTTTTGACCTTTAAAAGTAGTCAGATGTGGATGTAGAGCTGTAATAGCTTCGCCTGCATTGGAGTGCGCGGCAATAGAGGCAATTTCAAATTCTGGATGGTTGGATAGTAATCGCAGCAGTTCCCCACCTGCATACCCGCTAGCCCCAACAACTCCGATTTTCATGAACTAAGGGTAGCGTGCTTTAGTATATTTATGCAAATAATTGCATATTTATGCATTGCCGCGCAATACCGCACCCACTGATTTACCAGCCTGGGCTATTGCCTGGTCGCGATATCTTGCAACCTCTTCTGAAGTAAGAGTGCGATCTGCTGCTCGGAAGGTTAATGTGAAAGCTAGTGAAACTTTCTTACCTGACATTTGATCATATCGATCAAATAAAACGATTGACTCTAACAATTCCCCCGCTCCAACTTTAAGTGCAGCGGTTAAATCAGCTGCGCTAACTTTGGCATCAACAACAAGGGCTATATCTTGAACAACTGGCGGAAAATTCCATATCGCAGGGGATTTAGTAATACCAGCTGCCGGCAATTCACTTAAAATCACCGCAAAAGCACAACTACGCTCCGGCAAATTCAAAGCTGTTATCACCCGTGGATGCAATTCACCAGCATGCGCGACTGGCTTACCATTTACGCGCAACTCAGCACACCTGCCAGGGTGCCAAGGTGCTAAATCAGAGCCAATAACTTCATAAACGTTTCCAGTAGATTCTACAATTTCTTGCGCCTTGGCTATCGCATCACTCCAAGTGAACTTGCTGCCTAAACCTTGCCAATCACTAAGAACAGATTCTCCGGTGACTACCGCACTAACAAACAACATTTGCTTTGGCACACCCTGATAAATTTCTTTTATAACTTTCTCGCTTGGACGTTTGTTTACCCCAGGGCTAACAGCTTTTCCTAGAGCTGTGGTATTTCTGAAAATACTTCCGATCTCAAAGATTGCAAGATTCTTTGATCCCCTACCAATATTGCGAATAGCAGTGGTAAGTAAGCCAGGTAAAAGATGAGTTCGTAATAGTGGAAATTCCTCTGACATTGGATTAGCAATTTTGAATGATTTAGCCCGATCGCCAGTGAAGCCAAGCAGATCAACCATCTCTTGGCTAACAAATGGATAATTTATAACCTCTGTGAATCCTTGATTAGCAAGTGCCGTAGCTACAGCGCGCTTTCGGTACTGCATGTCAGTTAATCTAGCCCCACCTTTCCCAACTGGAAGTGTGGCTGGGATTAAGTCATAACCATTTAAACGTGCTATTTCTTCAGCAAAATCCGCGAAATTAATTAGATCCGGACGCCAAGTAGGAACCTCCACAGTTAGAAGATCGGTGTTGCCACTAACTTTGCAGCCGATCAACAACAATGCATTTTTTACCTGCTTAGTTGTATAAGGAAAACCAAGGTATTTTGAGATTTTTATTTGTGAAATTTTCACCTTATGCTTCTTAATTGGCAAACCTGCTTGTGAGCTACCAACATATTTCGCATCAGCTAAATCAATCAACAATTGGGTTGCCCTGGCAGATGCGATCTCCGCTAAAGCTGGATCGGTATTTCGTTCAATCCTGCGAGAAGCCTCACTAGACAAATTATGTGATCTTGAGTTCCGAGCGATGCTTAGAGGATCAAAATGTGCTGCCTCTAACGCTATTTTGGAAGTTTCATTACTTACTTCAGATGTTAGTCCACCCATTGTTCCAGCTAAAGCCAGTGGAGTTTTTGAATCAGCAATTATCAAATTATCAGGATCTAATTTACGATCAACTTTATCTAGGGTTGTTAACTTAGTAAATTTTCCAGCCCTGGCCACTCTCAATCCACCCATTATGAATTTCGCATCAAAGGCATGTAATGGTTGTCCAAGTTCTAGCATTACATAGTTTGTAATATCAACGGCCAGCGAAATAGATCTCATTCCGCATTTTTCAATTCTTCTTTGCATCCATAGTGGGGTACTTTTCTTCACATTTACCTGATCTAGTGTTCTGATATAGATTTGATCAGCGCCTGTTTTATCTTCGATCTTTACATTAACTGCTTTGACACTCTTAGATTTCCCAAACTTCTTTGCGATCTTAGGATCAGCTGGGTCGACATATTTAACCTGAAGTGAGCCAGCTAACTCTCTAGCTAATCCCCTGACCGACATTGCATAGCCTCGATCAGGATTGACAGCGATATCAAAAATTACATCATTAACCTTTAAAAGGGCGATTGCATCCTGACCAATTTTGCCCTCTGGTAAAACAATAATTCCTGCGTGTTCGTCGCTTATGCCAATTTCTTTAGCTGAACAAATCATGCCATCACTTACCTTGCCATAGGTTTCTCTGGCTGAAATTTTGAAATCTCCTGGTAACACCGCTCCCGGTAGGGCAACAACAACTAGATCATTAACTTTGAAATTTCGTGCTCCGCAAATAACATAACGTGTCTTCTTCTGGCCAACATCAAGGCCAACATATCTAATTGGTTTCTTATGTCCTGATAATTCTTCAATCGAAAGAACTTTTCCTACCACCAACGGTCCTTTTAAATCTGCGCCTTGCTCTTCAACGCCTTCAACTTCAAAACCTACCTTTACAAAAGCCTGAGATATTTCCTCCGGACTTATCCGTAAAGGAAGAGATACAAATTCCTGCAACCAACTCAAAGGAACCTTCATTTTTTACCCACGCCAAAACTTTGTGAAAATCGAACATCACCCTCAACGATGTCATGCATATCCGTAATGCCGTGCTTAACCATCAAAGTTCTCTCTAATCCCATGCCAAAAGCAAACCCCGAATATTTCTTGGTATCAATTCCACATGCATCCAAAACTTTGTGGTTAACCATTCCGCAACCGCCCCATTCGATCCAGCGACCATTGAAAAATACATCTACTTCAGCAGATGGTTCGGTGAAAGGGAAAAAGCTGGGACGTAATCTTGTGTTTACAGCATCACCAAAAATAGATTTAGCAAAGAAATCTAGAGTTCCCTTTAAATCACCCATGGTTATATCTTCATCAACAACTAAACCCTCAACTTGATGAAAAACCGGTGTATGTGTGGCATCTAATTCATCCGCCCGATAGGTCTTACCTGGACAGATGACATAAATAGGTGGTTTTTCATTAAGCATTGTTCTTATTTGAACTGGCGATGTATGAGTGCGTAGAACAAGTTTGGATTCAAGTGGTTCGACGAAAAAAGTATCCTGCATTGTTCTAGCTGGATGATCGGATGGGATATTTAGCGCATCAAAGTTCAGCCATTCAGCTTCAAGTTCTGGGCCCTCGGCAACTTTGTAACCAAGGCCAATGAATAAGTCATTAATCTCATTGGTTAAAATCGTTAACGGATGTAACCCACCTTTAAGAGTTCTCCTACCTGGAAGAGTTACATCAACTTTTTCAGTAAGTAACATTTGAGCATCTCGCAGCTCAGATAATTGCGCACTTCTTTGTTCAAAAGCTTGATTAACCTCTGTCCGGGCTGTTCCAATTAATTTACCGAACTGCGCTCGAAGGGATTGATCAACAGTTGCTAAGGCTTGGTTAGCTTTAGCTAGCGGAGATTTATCCCCAACAAAATCTATTTTTACCTGTTTTAATCCATCTAAATCGGAGGCTGATTCAATTGCTCGAAGGGCTTGCGCCAGATCTTCGGCGATTTTATTCTGATCCAACGACATAATCTGCTTAGTCTATAAGGACAAACCTACAGAATGCAGGACAATTGCCGCTGCGCTAGCCACATTTAAAGATTCAGCAAAGCCCTTCATCGGGATGCCCACCGTTGTTATCTCACCAGGTAGATCTGGTAGGCCACGGGCTTCATTTCCAAATATCCAAGCTGTAGGTGTTGTTGAAGTTTTAGCGACAAATGCTGAGTTAAATGATTCTTTACCATCACCAGTTAATGCAAAAAGTGCCACATCATTTTTAATTGCTCCAGCAATAAATTCACTCATATCTACATCGCTGACGACAGGAATGTGCCAAAGAGAACCCACGGTGGCTCTAACAGTTTTAGGATTAAAGACATCTACGCTCTCATTTGAAAATACCACCGCATCAAATCCAGCTGCATCTGCACTTCTAATCACAGTTCCTGCATTGCCTGGATCTTGAATCTGCCAGAAGTACGCTATTTTATTTGGTTTTGATTCCCACAGATCTTGAAGCTTTAGGGTTTTGGTGGAACATAAGGCGATTATTCCCTGTGGGGATTCGGAATCTGCCATAGCATTCATGACTTGATCTGAAACTAAAATTACTTCATATCTTTCCAGACTTGCACTATCTGTAGCGGCTACAAGTTTGTTCATTCCAGATGCAGTTACATAAACTTTCTTTACGGCAAGGCCCTCTACTAATTTGGAATTTAGCGCTTCCCGAACTGCTTGAATACCTTCGGCAATAAAAGCATTTTCTAACTCACGATTTTTCTTACCCCTGGAACCAATAAGAGCCTTAACTCGCTCTATATGAGGCGAATTAAGGCTCGTAATATTTTCCATCTCTATTTAGTTGATTAGAGATTAATTAAGCAGTTACAACATTCTTGCGAGCAATCTCTACTAATTTAGAGAAAGCTGCAGGATCATTTGTTGCAAGTTCAGATAAGACACGGCGATCAACTTCAATGCCGGCTGTCTTTAAACCTTGGATTAAACGATTGTAAGTCATGCCGTTTGCTCGGGCTGCTGCATTGATGCGCTGAATCCAAAGACGACGGAAGTCACCTTTTTTATCTTTGCGATCATTAAATGCATAAACAAGAGAGTGAGTTACCTGCTCTTTTGCCTTAGAAAAAAGACGTGAACGTTGCCCACGATAACCAGCAGCACGCTCTAAAGTTGTACGGCGCTTTTTCGCCGCATGTACACCACGTTTTACTCTAGCCATTTATCTCTCCCTTATTTCATACCGAGCATGCGCTTTGCTGCAAATGCATTAGGCGCTTTAGCGGTCACATCGCCAGTTAGGCGACGAGTTAATCTCGATGATTTGCGTTCAAGCAGGTGGCGCTTACCAGCACGCTCGTGCATGATCTTTCCGGATCCAGTGACGCGAAAACGTTTCTTCGCTCCACTATGTGTCTTCATCTTTGGCATTTACTTACCTCCTGTTGAATTGCTAATAAATCTATTTTTGTACTGCTGGTGCCTTCGGTGCTGCTTTCTTTGCAGAACCTGGCTTCTTAGCTGGACCAAGAACCATTGTCATATTGCGACCTTCTTGCTTTGGTGCAAACTCGACAAGCGATACTTCGGCTAGCTCTTCAGCAAGCTTTTGTAATAACCGGTATCCCATCTCTGGACGAGATTGCTCTCGACCACGAAACTGGATAGTTACCTTCACTTTATCCCCACCTAACAAAAATCGCTCAATATGATTTCGTTTTGTCTCGTAATCATGAGGCTCGATATTTGGTCGAAGACGCATTTCTTTCACAACTATGTGTGTCTGATTTTGTCTTGCTTCCCGAGCTTTCTGCGCAATTTCGTATTTATACTTTCCGAAATCCATAATTTTGCAGACCGGTGGATTTGCATCTGGTGAAATTTCTACGAGATCTAAACCGATCTCTTCAGAAAGTTTAAGCGCCTTGTCTATTGCAGTTACGCCTAATTGTTCACCGTCATAGCCAATCAACCGAACTTCAGGAACGCGAATTCGATCATTGATACGTGGTTCTGTGCTGATAACTTCTCCTTGCTGTTTCGCTAGATTGATAAGGCATTACACAAGCGAACAACAGCCGCGCTTCTAAAGAAGCAACCAGTTCGCCGAAGCGAAGTAGGTGGGAGCGTATGCATCCACTTGATAGGCAAATCTTACCTAAGGATGAGCAGGTGGGGAAATTGAGCCTATGGACTGGAAAACCCGTATAAAAACCAAGCGAAATCATGCAATACCTACCAGTATTTATCCCGAGCAGTTCTATTATTTTTATTTAGCGCCTACCCCCTTTGGGCCGGAACGTAACCATCCTCAGAACTGAAGATGGTAAATCAATTAAGGAGCGTTAATGCTTAGTTGGAAACTTCACGGAAATGGTAAGCAGATTCAACCTGGAGAGGTTGTCTCAGTCGATGAAAGATTATCTTGGCCTCGTACATTTGGTATGGGAATCCAACATATAGCTGCGATGTTCGGTGCCACATTCTTAGTACCGATTATCACTGGCTTCTCACCAACTACCACTCTGTTCTTTTCTGGTATTGGTACCTTGCTTTTCATTGTTATCACCCAAAATAAACTTCCTAGTTATTTGGGCTCATCTTTCGCCTTCTTGGCACCAGTAGCTGCAGCAAAAACTTCAGGTGGCATACCTGCTGCTTTGGGAGGCATCGTTGCTGCTGGAGTTCTGCTCGCAGCAGTTGGATTCATCGCAAAAGCGGCTGGAACAGCGTGGATTGATATGTTGCTTCCTCCCGTTGTAACCGGAACTATCGTTATGGTGATCGGATTGAATCTAGCTGGAGCTGCAAAAAATGATTTCATGCAAGGACAGCGTCTTGGTTTAATCACTTTGCTATCAATCGGAGTTATCTCAGCTTTCTTCCGGGGATTTTTGGGAAGAATTTCAATCTTCGCTGGATTGGTAATTGGTTACGTAGTAGCAGCTTTAATGGGCGATGTTGATTTTTCTGGCGTAGAAGCTGCGAAGTGGGTAGCGATGCCTTCATTCACATCACCTACCTTTGATAGCAGCGCAATGTTGCTATTCCTTCCAGTCGTACTGGTACTCATTGCTGAAAACGTTGGACATGTTAAAGCGGTAGCGGCCATGACTGGTAAGAATCTAGATGACCAGATTGGCAATGCCTTGATCGCTGACGGTGCTGCAACCACGCTAGCTGGACTTGGCGGTGGTTCTGGTACAACAACTTATGCAGAAAACATCGGTGTAATGGCAGCCAGTAGGGTTTATTCAACTCTTGCTTACATTTTTGCAGGTGTTGGCGCAGTATTACTCGCCTTATCTCCAAAGTTTGGTGCAGTTCTTTCTGCAACACCAGCTGGCGTAAAAGGTGGAGTAACTGTTGCACTATTTGGAATGATCGGTGTGCTAGGAGCAAGGATCTGGATTGATGGACGCGTTAATTTTGCCAACCCAGTTAATCTATATATTGCTGCCTCCTCATTAATCATCGGCATTTCCGACATGGCTTGGACCCGTGGTGATTACACATTCAGTGGCATCATCAATGCCACAGTAATGGCTGTATTTGGTTATCAAATTCTTAACCGAATTGCCAAATCCCGAGGTACCGCAAACTAAATAACACACAAGTAATGAGGTGGCTCACATTAAGTGAGTCACCTCATTTTTTACTCGCTAATTTGCTACCAAGGACCTAATATCTATACATGAAGAAAACCAAGGTAGTGACACAATCAATCACTACAGCTCAATCTGGATTGACTTTAGATCAGTCTGCTCGACAACGTAGATATTTCATTTCAATGATGATTAGAACTGCATGTTTTATTTTGACGGTTTTACTTCCGAGCCCCTATCGCTGGATAGCTTTGTTTGGCGCAGTAACTCTGCCCTACATTGCAGTTATTGCTGCTAATGCTGGGCGTGAAACGATTAAAAAAGATGCAATATTTACGCCTAAAAGAAAACGTTTAAATTAAGTCTGATTGCAAATTTTGTCGCTCATAAAGATCAAAGTACAAACCTTTTTTACTTACTAATTCTTCATGGGTGCCACGTTCGGTAATTTCACCATTGTCTATCACCAAAATCTGATCGGCCTGAATTATCGTTGACAAGCGGTGAGCAATTACGATGCTGGTTCGCCCCGCCAATGCCTCTTTTAGCGCGGCCTGAACCAAGGCTTCATTTTCAGAATCAAGATGCGCTGTGGCCTCATCAAGAATGACCAAACTTGGCTGCTTCAACAACAAGCGCGCAATTGCTAATCTTTGTTTTTCTCCTCCAGATAACCTATGCCCACGTTCTCCCACCACAGTCTCTAATCCATTAGGTAAAGATTTAATAAAGGCCCAAATACGTGCCGACTCACAAGCTGATTGAATATCGTCAATAGTTGCATCACTCTTAGCATAAAGAAGATTATTCATGATTGAATCATGAAACATATGTGAATCTTGGGTGACTACTCCTATGGTATTTCTTAAAGAGCTAATGCTGTAATTTCGGATATCTGTGCCATTAATTAAGATGCCGCCTTTTGTGACATCGTAAAGTCGTGGAATCAAACTACTGATGGTGCTTTTACCAGCACCCGATGGTCCAACTATGCCAGTCAAGGTTCCAGGTTTTACAGTAAATGTGATGTTTTTTAAAACTTCACCGCTTGTTGGAATCTCTGGCTTTGCAATAATTTCCAATGATGCAAGGGATATCTCCTCAGCCTTTGGATAGGAGAATGAAACATTGTCAAAAGTTAACTCTGGCTTGTTGGTTTGTAACTTTACTGCATTTGGTGCATCAACCACCATTGGCTTTAAATCCAATACTTCAAAAACTCTTTCAAAAGACACCAGTGCACTCATCACATCAACTCGAACATTTGAAAGTGCTGTAAGTGGACCGTATAACCTTGCAAGTAATGCAGTAATTGCCAGCAAGGTGCCAACTGTTAAATCTCCACTGATGGCCAGATGTCCACCAACACCATATGCCACTGCAGTTGCAACTGCTGCGATAGAGGTTAGCGCTATAAAGAAGATTCGATTTAACATGGCAATTGAAATACCAATATCAGCCACTTTACGAGCCTTAGTTGAAAATTCATTTTTCTCAGTTTTTGAATCGCCATAAAGTGAAACTAAGAGCGCTCCTGAAACATTAAATCGCTCAGTCATCGTAGCTGACATAGAAGCATATCAAATGATTGACGTGTATACCCTTGAAGTTTTCTACCAACCCATTTAGTAGGAAACAGGAAGACGGGAAGTAAGGATAAAGAAATAAGTGTTATCTGCCAGGATAATGTGACCATGGTAGCTGCAACTAAAATCAAACTTAATAAGTTACTAGTAACACCAGATAATGTGGAAGTAAATGCTTGCTGTGCGCCAATCACATCGGAGTTCAACCTAGATATAAGTGCGCCAGTTTGAGTCCGGGTAAAGAAGGCAATTGATTGCTTTTGAACGTGCTCAAAAATCATTCTACGCAGGTCATAAATCAAACCTTCGCCAATACGAGCTGAAAACCAACGACCAATCATGCTAAATAATGCATCTAGCAAGGCGATTAGCGCTACTGCTAAAGCAAGCTGCGTTACAAGCATAGAGTTTTTAGGAATTACTCCATCATCAATTAGTTTGCGCAATAGTAAAGGTGTAGCGACGATTAGAAATGCATCAATCACAACGGTTATTAGAAAGAATGAAAGTGAAACCTTATAAGGAATTGCAAACCCAATAATTCGCTTTAATGTACCTGGCTTGAGTTTTTGATTCTTAACCGATGAATCCTGCGT
>JBEAVA010000167.1:0-2646 GCA_041161165.1 Actinomycetota bacterium | reverse complement strand
GAAAATATCATTCACTTTGTATTGGCTCGTCCTGAAGGTGCGGTTGCTGGTACTAAAGGTTTAGATCTTTACCTGATTCCAAAGTTTATGTTTGATTTTGAAACCGGTGAGCTTGGAAAACGAAATGGCGTTTATGTAACTAAATTAGAGGAGAAGATGGGCTTACATGTTTCAACAACATGTGAAATGAATTTGGGTGAAAAAGAGCCTGCTGTTGGATATCTACTAGGTGATGTTCATGATGGCATTGCGCAGATGTTTAAGGTTATTGAGTACGCCCGCATGATGGTTGGAACTAAGGCAATTGCAACACTTAGTGCTGGTTACCAACAAGCACTTTCTTACGCTAAAACTCGTGTACAAGGCCCTGATTTAACAGTTGCTAAAGATAAGAACAGCCCACGAGTTGAAATCATTAAGCACCCAGATGTGCGCCGTTCTTTGATGGTGCAAAAGTCATACTCCGAAGGAATGCGCGCCCTAGTTCTTTACACTGCAACGATTCAGGATGCCTTTGAGTTAGCTCAAGCCGAGGGTACAGATAAAGAAAAGATTGAAGATTTACACCTTATTAATGACTTGTTGCTGCCAATTGTTAAGGGTTATGGCAGCGAGAAATCTTGGACATTACTTGGTACAGAATCTTTGCAAACATTTGGTGGCTCAGGCTTTACTACTGATTGGCCACTTGAGCAGTATGTAAGAGATGCCAAGATCGATACTTTGTATGAAGGCACAACTGCAATTCAAGGTTTAGATTTCTTCTTCCGTAAGATCGTTAGAGATCGCGGCCGTTCCATCACAATTTTAGGTAAAGAGATTGCCAAATTTGCATCCGCCGGTGGAAACCTGCCTGATGAGAAGAAAGCGTTGCTGAAAACATTAGAAGATGTACAGGCAATGATTGGTCACATGGTTGGTGTTGCAATGCAGTCCCAAGAAAATCCAAAAGAGATTTACAAGGTCGGACTTAATACCTCCAGATTATTAATGGCAACTGGTGACTTAATTATTGCTTGGCTACTTCTTCGCCAAGCAGATATCGCTCAGAGCAAGTTAGCAACTGCTGGTAAAGATACTGAGTTTTATAATGGCAAAATTGCCTCTGCTAAGTTTTTTGTTAGATCAGTCCTTCCGCATATCTCAGTTGAAAGAGCTGTAGTTGAGTCTGAAACTGGTGAAATTATGAACATTGCTGAAAGTGCCTTTTAAATTTAATTAAATAACTCTCTTAATGTAGGGTGCTTCTTGTGAAACACCGCGCCGAATTCTTAATGATCACCGCTGCAATGGGATTTGCACTTGGCGGTGTAGCAGCGAAAGTGCTTCGTGAAGCCGATATGGATGCTTTCCGATTAACTCAAATCAGAATTACTGGCGCAGCTATTCTCCTTCTTTCATTTGCCCTCTATAAAGGTAAGAAGCAGTTGCATGCTAGAAAAGATGAGTTAAAGGACTTGCTTTTATTTGGAATTGTCGGTGTATCAGCTGTTACCTCCTTTTACTTCTTTGCCATTAAATATCTTTATGTATCAGTTGCATTAGTAATTGAGTTCACTGCATCGATTTGGATTGTTCTTTACTTAAGATTTGTGAAGAAAAAGCAGATCTCACCAATTATGTGGTGGGGAATAGCGTGCGCGTTCTCTGGCCTTTTCTTACTCTCCCAAATTTGGACCGGCACAACACTTCACCCACTTGGGGTTGCGGTGGCCTTTGCAGATGCTTTTGCCCTTGCCCTCTACTTTTTACTTGCCGATCGCCTCTCTCAAACTAGAACCTCACTTTCTTTGATGACTTGGGGAATCGGCATCTCAGCTATTTTTTGGGCGTTGGTTTTGCCGTGGTGGAACTTCCCATTTGAATTCCTAACCAATACCTATCGCTTAGAAGGCAACCTTTCTAACTACAGTGCACCTGGTTGGGCATTAGTTCTCTGGATAATAATTATTGGCACAGTTATTCCTTATCTTTTAACTGTGACCGGCATCCGTGAGTTATCTGCCAGCACTGGCAGTGTGATCGGCATGATTGAACCACTCTTTGCTGGTGCAATCGCTTGGTGGTTATTAAATGAGGCATTTAACACGACACAGTTGATTGGATGCGCAGTTCTGCTAGCGGGTATTTATCTGGCTGATAAGGCAAGGTCGCAGGTTAAAGAGTAATGAGCGGCTTTGATGATTTATTTGCAGCAAATACAGAGTTTATTAAAGGGTTTAAATCCCAAGATCTAACTGGTGAAGCTAAAAAAGGTTTAGCAATTGTCACTGGCATGAGTGCAGGTGATGCCAAGATATTAAGAAATGCTGGAGCAAGAGTCACAGAAGATGTGCTTCGAACCTTAATTCTTGCAACTACCTTGCTAAACGTGAGCAGGATTTTAGTTATGCCACACACTGATTGCAGAATGGCAAGTGGGACTGAAGAGCAAATTCATGCAACAATTCTAGAAAGAAGTGGCATCGATACTAGAAGTGTTGAGATTAGAACAGTTAGCGATCAAATCTCTGCCTTGAAATCTGATTTGGTAAGAATTGAAAAGTTCCCACTTCTGCCAAAAAATATAGAAGTTATTGGTGCTATTTATAATGTTAAGACAGGTGAGTTAAAAAAGATTTAGTTATCTTTAACAAACTTCTCAGT
>JBEAVA010000052.1:0-5185 GCA_041161165.1 Actinomycetota bacterium | reverse complement strand
CCACCATCAACTGCAATGAAACCGAAACCCTTTTCAGAGTTGAACCACTTAACTGTACCTGTTGCCATTTAGCTTTTTTCCTTTGGTTATGTTGGACGCCAGTAAATTTAACAAGCGCCGGTCTTTCTTCTTATACAGCTAGACCCAATCAACAAACCGTAGAGCGGGTACTGCCAAGCGTCGGACTGCCTAAAGTCTAACCTGCTATTGGCTAATTGGGAAAAGAGATGTATAAATCTCTTACTGCACTTTTGGCACTGGTGGGCTGGGGAAGGTCACATCGAGTGATCCCAAAGGCAGGTACTTGTGAGTAAATCTCTTCCTTACGCTGGGCGCATACTTATTTATTCAACACCAGCTGCTCTGACTCAACATATTGAGTGGGCGATCAGTCAAAAACTTGGTCAGGTGATCAATCTGAATTGGGTCAATCAACCATTAAATCCAGCCACCTTAGCGATGGAGTTTGAGTATAAACATCAACACCCAGTGGCAGATCAAATCGCAACCGCGCTTAAAGGTTGGTGTTACATTCGATTTGAAATTACCCAGGTAAATAAAAATACCAATGATGCAGTTTTATATCGTGCTACCCCAGATTTAGGTCTGCATCAAGCAACTCTGTCTTCAAATGGGGATGTAGTATTAAATGAAAACCAGGTTAATACCATCTTAAAAAACTCTATTACCCATGATCGATTAATAAATAATCTTGAGAACGCACTGGGTAATCAATGGGAGGCAGAGCTTGAGCCTTATCGATTATCACTTGCTTTGGGGATGAAAGATATAGTTAGTAAAAGTGGGTAATATAAAGGTATGAACTTTGAAGCCAGTGACCGAATTAAATTTGCGACCGGTATTTTAGCTGCAGCAATTTTATCCTCAGGTTTAACCCTTGGCCTTTATAAGGTTGGCTCAGGTCTTGCCTCCCGTGCGGGTAATGCAATTACAGTTACTGGAACCGCATCTGAAAATGCAACAGCTGATAATGCAGTTTGGAATTTAAATTTAAATGAATCACAAGCAACCCTTGCCTCCTCAGTTAAAAAGATTGATGCTTCAGCTGATGCGCTAAAGAAGTATCTATTAAGCGGGGGAGTAAGTGAGAATCAGATTGAACTAGGGCCAATTAACTCCAACGCAGTAATGGAGTATATAAATGGCAATCCAACTGGCAGAATTCTCGCCTATCAGGCATATCGCACCGTAACTGTTAGAACTAAAGATGTGCAGTTAGTAGCAAAGTTAAGTAATAACATCGGAACACTTCTTGCTACTGGAGTTAATGTTGGAAATTACGGACCCTCTTATTACCTTTCAACTTTGGATCAAATGCGAGCAAAATTATTAGCTGCAGCGATGAAGGATGCTAAAGAGCGTGCACAGGCAATTACTGAAGCGGTTGGTGGTGAGGTTGGCGCATTGATCTCCGTCAACTCTGGACCAACTCAGGTAACAACCAAGGATTCATTAGATCGTGCTGCTGGTGGTTTCTATGATGTTTCAACCATCGAAAAGACGGTCAATGTCACACTCTCTGCCAGTTTTAAAACTAATTAACTCCCTTTAAAGGTTGGTAAAAGATATTACCTTCCAGTAACATCCCAGTATGAAAATCGCAATCTGCATAAAACAAGTTCCAGATTCTTGGGCTGAGAAAAAGATGGCTGGTGGAGTTTTAGATCGCGCTGGCGTCGATGCAGTTTTAAATGATTTAGATGAGTATGCAGTTGAAGAGGCGCTGCGAATTGTGGAGGCAAACTCACCAACTAAAGAGGCCGGTGAAGGCAGCGGACACAGCATTACCTTGATTTCAATGGGACCTGAGCGGGCAACTGAGGCAATAAGAAAAGCACTTTCAATGGGCGCAGATGATGCAATATTGATAAGTGATCCAGCTTTAGCTGGCTCTGACGCACTCGCCACCTCATTGGTATTAGCTGAGGTTATAAAAAAAGGAAATTACGATTTAGTTTTGTGTGGCACAGAAAGCACAGATGCTCGGATGAGTGTTATTCCAGCGATGATCTCCCAACGTCTTGGCTGGGCGCAATTAACATTTGCTGGCAAAGTTAAGGCAGATCCTGCATCTTCAACAGTTGAGATTGAACGAGTAACTGAGTTTGGCAATCAAGTTATGAGTGCAAAGTTTCCAGCATTACTTTCTGTAATTGAAAAGATTAATGAGCCAAGGTATCCATCATTTAAAGGAATTATGGCGGCAAAGAAAAAACCAATCACCACAATGAGTTTGGCTGAGACTGGTGTTTCACCATCTGATGTTGGATCCTCTGCTGCATGGAGTGCGGTTAAAGATGCTCTGCCTCGTCCGCCTAGAGGAGCTGGGGTTAAGTTAACTGATGAAGGAAATGGCGGCGAAAAGTTAGTTGAATTCTTAGTTGAGAAGAGACTGGCATGAGCAGCGTAATATTTTTAGTAGATCACTCAGCAGGCAAAATTAGTAAGGCAACGGGTGAGCTTGCCACCTACGCTAAATCAATTGGTGAATCAGTTGCAGTTATTTTCGCAGATAATGCTGATGCAATAATCTCGCAGCTAAATGTTTTTCCAGTAGATAAGGTAATTACCGTTGCTGGTGAGTGGGATAAGTATGGCGCTCCGGCAATTGCTGAAGGTTTAGCTCAAATTGTGGCAGCAAAAAATCCAGCAGCAGTTTTAATTACCTCAACTGCAACTGGCAAAGAGATTGCAGCCAGAGTTTGCGTCATTACTGGCAGTGGAATTATTACTGATGCGGTAAATGTTGATAAAGATTTAATTACTACTCAATCAGTCTTTGGTGGCTCAACCACAGTTCATTCAACTGTTACCAAGGGTGTGCCAGTTATAACTTTGCGCGCAAACTCAATCGAGGCAGTTGCGGCAAGTTCAACACCTGCAGTTGAAACATTTTCTGCAACAATTTCAGATGCAGCTAAACTCGCGCCAATTTCATCAGCAACACCAGTTGTTAAAGGTGGGCGGCCAGATTTAACTGAAGCATCAATTGTGGTTTCAGGCGGGCGAGGAACTAATGGAGATTTCAAACCAGTTGAGGCATTAGCTGATGCACTAGGGGCTGCAGTTGGTGCATCCCGTGCTGCAACTGATGCTGGTTGGTATCCACACTCAAATCAGGTTGGCCAAACTGGTAAAACAGTTTCACCACAACTTTACGTTGCAGCTGGAATTTCAGGTGCGATTCAACACCGTGCTGGTATGCAGACTAGTAAAACAATTGTGGCAATTAATAAGGATCCAGAGGCACCTATTCTTGAAATTGCAGATTTTGCAGTTGTTGGCGATTTATTTAATGTTTTGCCACAAGCTACCGCACAAATTATTGCTCGCAAAGGGTAATTACTTCACTTTAGGTTGCCCCCTTTAGACTTAGCAAGTGAGTATCTACTTTGATCATGCTGCCACCACACCAATGGCAGATGTGGCAATTACTGCCTTAAATACTCAATTAAAAAAATTAGGTAATGCCTCATCCCTGCATTCAGCTGGCAGATCAGTTCGAAAAGATTTAGAGGGTGCGCGGGAGGAGATTGCAAATGCCATTGATTGCGCAGCTAGTGAGGTTATCTTCACCGCCACTGGAACTGAGGCAAATAATTTAGCGATTAAGGGTTTGTATTGGAAGGGTGTAAAAGAGAATAAAAAAGTAATCATTACCTCCACCTTTGAGCATCATGCAGTTATGGATCCAATTGCATGGCTAGCAGAACATGAAGGCGCTCAGATTGTTGGCATTAATGTTGATCGAAATGGCTTTGTTAATTTAGATGAATTAAAGCACGCAGTAATTGAACATAAAGACAAGATCGCTTTGATCTCAATCATGGCCTCAAATAATGAGGTTGGCACAGTGCAAGACATTGACCAGGTTGTGAAAATTGCCGGCCAAATTCCAGTGCACTCAGATTGTGTGCAAAGTTTTGGCAAGGTAGAACTCTCATTTAAAAAGCTTGGATTAACCGCCGCCACAATTAGCGCCCATAAAGTAGGTGGCCCACTTGGCGTGGCCGCATTAATTTTAAAACGTGGCTTAGATATTGAACCTATTTTGCATGGTGGTGGGCAGGAGCGAGACATTCGAAGCGGCACATTCAACGCACCCAGCATAGTTTCATTTGCAGCGGCAGCTAAAGAGAGTGTGGCTCAACTAAAAAGGCGCTCTGAGATTATTAGAAAGTTAAAAGCTGAATTAATAAGTACTATTAAAAAAGGTGTGCCTGATATTTGGGTAAATGGGGATCAAGTTAAATCTTTGCCGGGAATTGTTTCAATCACCTTTCCTAAAACTGATTCAGAAGGTTTGCTCTTGCTATTAGATTCGGAAGGGATCGCCTGCTCAACCGGCTCTGCCTGCAGCGCAGGTGTGCAGCGGCCTAGCCATGTACTACTTGCTATGGGATTAACCGAGGATGAGACCACCTCTACCTTAAGATTTTCTCTAAACCACTCAAATACAATTGTTGAAATCGCAAAACTTGGCGCAGTAATTGCATCGGTAGTGGCAAGATCTAGAGCTGCATCAGGGAAAAAATGAAAAAATTAAAAGTAATCGCAGCAATGAGTGGTGGCGTTGATTCAGCAGTTGCCGCTGCCCGCGCAGTGGATGCTGGCTATGAAGTTGTTGGTGTTCACCTTGCTCTATCTAGTAATCCACAGAAATATCGTTCAGGAGCTCGTGGTTGCTGCACAATCGAAGACTCTCATGATGCCAGACGTGCTGCTGATGTAATTGGTATTCCTTTTTATATCTGGGATATGGCAGAGGAGTTTCATAAAGGAGTAGTGGAAAACTTTTTATCTGAGTATCAATCAGGTAGAACGCCAAATCCATGTTTGCGATGTAATGAGAAGATTAAATTTGAAGCTGTATTAGATAGAGCAAAAGCCCTTGGTTTTGATGGGGTGGTAACTGGACATTACGCAATAACTAAAGATTCACCAACTGGAAAAACATTACATAGGGCAGCTGATATCGATAAAGATCAATCATATGTATTGGCTGTTTTAAGAACAGATCAAATAGAGGGTGCAATTTTTCCATTAGGAGATACCGTTAAAACTGATACGCGGAAAGAGGCGAAGGAGCGCGGGCTTTTTGTTGCAAATAAACCTGATAGCCATGACATTTGTTTTGTGCCATCAGGGGACAATGCTGGTTGGC
>JBEAVA010000051.1:0-6565 GCA_041161165.1 Actinomycetota bacterium | reverse complement strand
CAACCTTTAACGTAGCATTTAACAGTACTTTGCCCTCTACCACTTTAACTGGTGGAGTAGGTTGACCTGGAATCTTTTGACCGGCAACAATTGGCTCAACAAATGCAACATTGGAAACACTCATAAGAGCTGCAGTTGCGGCTGCTACATCATTTTCTTTAACAACTATCTCTACCGGAGATCCTTCACCACTTGGAAAGTGCTCGCCTAATTTTTCTAGTCCAATTACCGAATCAGTTCTTGTTGTGAAAGCTTCAGTATTAGCCAAACCATCTGCCTTAAGTGTGAATGAAAAGCCAGCTAATATGGTTAATAAGAGAGCAGTTGAAATCCAAACTCGCTTTGGATTTCTTTCCACTGCAGCACCAATTTTTGACCAAGTACCACTTAATTGTTCATCGACATCATCAAATCGTGGAATTTTTGGCCAAAATATCCATCGACCAAATACAACAAGGAGTGCTGGTAAAAAGGTTAGAACGGTAATCATTGCCGAAGCAATACCAATTGCCCCTACTGGGCCCAAACCTCTATTACCTGACAATTGACTTAATAGAAGAACTAAAAGACCGGCAATAACAGTTGATCCAGAGGCCAGAATTGGTTCCACCACACCGCGTAACGCAATTTTCATTGAATCAAATCTTGATTCATGATGATGTAACTCTTCTCGATACCTTGCAATCAGCAGTAATGCATAGTCAGTTGCTGCACCAAGAACTAAAACCGAGAGAATTCCTTGAGACTGTCCATTCAAATCAATGGTCCCTGCTTTTGCTAGAAAATAAACTACAGTTCCAGCTAGTGACAGTGCAGTAACAGCAGTAAACAAAGGAAGAATCCAAAGCAATGGCGAGCGATAAACAACAATCAAAATAATTGAGACAACAATCAATGTTGTTAATAGCAAGGTTGTATCAATTGAACCAAAAGCGCTAAATAAGTCTGCAAATATTCCACCAAATCCAGTTACATGGGTAGTCAGACTTTTTGCTTCGAAGTTTGCTTTCAAATCCTCGCGAATGAAATCGATCAGAATTGGTAGTGTTGGTTTCTCTTCGATGTTCTCCTGAGCAATATCAGAGTTAAGAGCAATATTTGCTAGCGCAGCTTTACCGTCCGCTGACGGAATAGCTTGAATTGGAAATCCCGGAACGATGTAAGTGCTTATTGGTTTGCCAGATTCTGGCAATATCTTTGCACCCAACTTATCTAGGTAATTTTGAATTTCACCTAATTTGGCGGGATTTTTCTTTGGATCAATATCACCTAAAAAGACTAACAAGGTGGGAATTTGATCATTTGAACTATCGGAGAATTTAACAGTGCAGCGTTATCATTTTCTTGAACCGTTGAAAGCTTTCCAAATGTTGGGCCTGCAACTGATGAGATACCAAGCCAGGCGATGATGGCCACGATTGCAATCCAAAGTGGTTTGCGACCCTTAATTGAGCCTTTTGATTTGAGATTTGTAGCCATAGGAAATTTAGCCCTTCAAGGTGTTTGATGAAGGGTGAAATCTACCAGCCGTGCCATTTGGCTCACACCAGACCTGCGCTTTTATCCAAACTTTCGCTAAAAATTACAGTGCCAATTAGGCTAGGTGTGTGAGTTCAACCATATCAATTCTTAAAAGCCTTAAAGTCGAAGAGCTAGGTGTCATTGATTATTTAACTGCTTGGGAACTACAAAAACAGTTACAAGAAAAAATTGCGAATAAACAAATTGAAAATAGATTACTTATGCTTCAACACCCATCGGTTTATACCGCAGGGCGTAGAACGCAATTAGCAGACCGCCCAATTGATAACACACCAGTAATTGATGTTGATCGCGGCGGAAAAATAACCTGGCATGGTCTCGGGCAAATTGTGGGTTATCCAATCTTGCGATTAAAGAATTCAACTGATGTAGTTGGCTTTGTTCGGGAGTTAGAAACTTCATTAATTCAAGTATGTGAACTTTTTGGAGTAAAAGCTGATCGTTACTGCGAACGAAGTGGTGTTTGGGTAAGAGATCAAAAGGGAGATCGAAAGATTGCCGCGATTGGATTACGAGTTGCTAAAGGTGTAACCATGCATGGTTTTGCCTTAAATGTTAATCCTGATCTTTCTGCCTACTCCAAGATCATTCCGTGTGGCATTGCCGATGCCCAGGTTACATCATTAGCAAAAGAACTTAATCAATCCATAACAGTTGATGAAGTTATGCCAACTTTAATTAAAGAGTTAACCCCAGTATTAGAGAGATTATCGCAATGAGTATTGATCCGAATGGAAGAAAGCTTCTTCGAATCGAAGCTAGAAATGCTCAAACGCCAATTGAGCGAAAGCCAGAGTGGATTAAAACTCGCGCCCATATGGGACCTGAGTACACAAAACTTCGATCTCTAGTTGCCAAAGAAGGTTTGCACACAGTTTGCCAAGAGGCAGCTTGCCCAAACATTTTTGAATGCTGGGAAGATCGCGAAGCAACATTTTTAATTGGTGGCGAAGCCTGCACAAGAAGATGCGATTTTTGCAATATCGATACCGGTAAACCATTACCGCTAGATCGTGATGAACCTAGAAGAGTTGCCGAATCGGTAAGAAGTATGAATTTAAAGTATGCAACTATCACCGGTGTTGCCCGCGATGATTTAGATGATGAAGGTGCCTGGCTATACGCTGAAACAATCGCTCAAGTTCACCAATTAAATCCAGGTGTTGGAGTTGAAATGTTGGCACCAGATTTTAGTGGCCATTCACATTTGCTAAATCAAGTCTTTGAAACCAGACCTGAAGTTTTTGCCCACAATCTAGAGACTGTGCCCAGAATCTTCAAAGAGATTAGACCTGCATTTCGATATGAAAGATCTTTGAATGTGATCACCCAAGCCCGAGATTTTGGATTAATTACAAAATCAAATTTAATTCTTGGTATGGGTGAGACTCGTGAAGAGGTAACGCAAGCACTTGTTGATCTTCGTGGTGCTGGCTGTGATTTGATTACAATTACCCAGTACCTGCGGCCAACTGCAAAACACCATCCAGTAGTGCGCTGGGTTAAGCCAAATGAGTTTGTAGAGTTAAGTAAAGAAGCGGAAGAAATTGGATTTCTTGGTGTTATGAGTGGTCCATTGGTACGTTCTAGCTATAGAGCAGGTCGCTTGTATAACCAGGCGATGGCTGCCCGAGCAGTTAAGTAAGGGAGAGATATGTTTGGTAGAAAAAAGAAAAAAGAAGAGGCAACGGCAAAAGGTGATGCCCCTAAGAAGCAATCGCAATTAGCAGTTGTTAAAGATGCTTATAAGTTAGTTAAAAAGGACTCCCCGCTTGCCGTAGTTTGGTGTTTAGTTATATTTGTTTTGGTTTTAACTTTTGGTGTAATTATTGGTAATAACTTAGGCCACCCAATCTATGCCGGTTTCATTACCTTGCCAGTTGCCTTCTTAGCTGCATTCTTTCTATTTACTCGATATGCCAACACCGCTGCATTTGCATCCATACAAGGACAATTAGGAGCTGGCGCAAGTGTTTTGATGTCAATTAAGCGAGGCTTTGTTACTACCCCTGCTGTGAATGTTAATCGTGATCAAGATATGGTCCACCGAGTATCAGGTAAGGCTGGCATTATTTTAGTTGGCGAGGGTGGCTTTGGCGTTAAAACACTTATGCAAGATGAAAAACGCAAAATGGAACGATTCCTATCTGGTGTGCCGGTAACTGAAGTTTTAGTTGGTGATAATCCAGGCCAAATTTCAATTAGAAAATTACATAAACATCTTAAGAAACTACCAAAGAAGTTAAACACCGCGCAGTTGCGCGAGGTAAGAGCAAGATTGCGATCAGTGGGTGGATTAAATCTGCCTATGCCTAAGGGGCCAATGCCTACCAATGTAAGGATGCCTCGTAGGTAGAAAAGTTAGTATCTCTCTCTTACTGTTTGGCTATTTGCAAAGTGATCATGAAGTGGCCGGCCGTTATTTGTAAAAACAGCCGGAAGCACCAGACATATTAAGAAAGTTCTTAACACAATTCGACCTACTTTGACCCGCTGTTGATCTGGATATGTAACAACCTTAATTGCCATAATTCTTTGCCCAGCTGAAGCACCAAAAGCAATTGTAAATAAGCAGACTTCGATAAAGAAAATGATTAAGGTTGAAAAGCCATTGTCTGGAATAACATCTGGACTGAGTAATCCAGCGATCAACCGGCACATGGTCCAATCAATAACTAGGGCTAATAGCCGCCTACCTAGTGAGGCCTCTGGCAGTAAATTTGGCAAACCTTCCCAACTCATGCGGGCAACCCTAGCCCAAAGGGGAGAAAGTGAAACATAGATGTAACACGTGCTTTACGGCTTTTTCATTATTTTCTACTAGGTTTTACCCATCTGAAGCGGAGCAAAGTCGCCCTACTTTCAGCAATATTTATCTTAGGAGAATAGATGTTTAAGAATTCCGCAGAGATCTTCGATTACATCAAGAAGAATGATGTGAAGTTGATCGACGTAAGATTTATTGACCTTCCAGGTATTCAGCATCACTTTAATGTGCCGGTTGAATCATTTGATGAAAGCGTATTTAAAGATGGATTGATGTTTGATGGATCCTCCATCAGAGGTTTCCAATCAATTCATGAATCAGATATGAAGTTACTTCCAGTTCCCTCCTCTGCATATCTTGATCCATTCCGCAAAGAGAAAACTTTAATAATTCTATTCTCCGTTCATAATCCTGATGACAACACCGCATATTCAAGAGATCCTCGAGGTATTGTTGCCAAAGCGGTTGATTTCATGAGGAGTACTGGAATTGCTGATACCGCATACTTCGCACCAGAGGCAGAGTTTTATGTCTTTGATCGAATTAGATTTTTAACAGGTATGAATCAAGCTTTCCACCACATTGATTCATATGAAGGTGCTTGGAATACTGGAATTGAAGAGGATGCTGATGGCACACCTAACCGTGGCTATCGCACCAGAATTAAAGGTGGCTACTTCCCGGTTTCACCAACAGATCAATTTGCCGACCTTCGCGATGAAATGGTTATGAATCTTGGCAAGGTTGGATTACTTGTTGAACGTGCTCACCACGAAGTTGGAACTGCAGGTCAGATGGAGATCAATTACCGCTTCAGCGATATTTTGACTGCAGGTGACGAGTTAATGAAGTTTAAATACATCATTAAGAACACTGCGTGGGCAGCTGGAAAGACAGCAACCTTTATGCCAAAACCATTATTTGGCGATAACGGCAGTGGAATGCATGTTCATCAATCACTTTGGAAAGATGGCAAACCATTGTTCTGGGGAGATGGTTATGCAAATCTTTCTGATACTGCTCGTTGGTATATCGGTGGTTTGTTAAAGCATGCACCATCACTTCTAGCATTTACTAACCCAACTGTTAACTCATACAAGCGCTTAGTACCAGGATATGAAGCACCAGTTAACCTGGTTTATTCAGCCCGAAATAGATCTGCTTGTATACGTATTCCAATTACTGGATCTAATCCAAAGGCTAAGCGAATTGAGTTCCGCTGCCCAGATCCATCATCTAATCCATATCTAGCATTTGCAGCGATGTTGATGGCTGGTATTGATGGTATTCAAAACAAAATTGAACCACCAAAGCCAGTTGATAAGGATCTTTATGAATTAGAAGGAGATGAAGCCAAAGCTATTCCACAAGTTCCAGGATCTCTTGATGCAGTTCTAGATAATCTAGAGCGTGATAATGAGTTCTTAACTCGTGGTGGTGTATTCACCAAAGATCTAATTGAAACTTGGATTGATTTCAAGCGCAAGCAAGAGGTGGATTACGTAAGATTGCGTCCACATCCAGCAGAGTTTGAACTTTATTACGATCTCTAAGATCTAAACTTAAAAAGCCTCAGTCAACGACTGGGGCTTTTTACTTTTTACCCGCTGTTACAGAGGTCATTAAAATTCCAGTTAAGGCAAATATGCCGGCCATGATTATCCAGCCTAATTGGCCAAGTCCGATGGCAAAGAAAATTACTAAAGATGGTCCGATTACTCCCATGCCACCAAAACCCATTCGCCACAAACCTTGATAAGCACCCTGACGGTTTTGATCAGCCAATTCAAAGGCAATTGACCAACCACCAGTTGAGCTAAGTAATTCACCAACCACATGCACCATCATGGCCAAGATCAACAAGGTTGCAGCTGCTGGCGCTGATAATCCCTTAGCTGCTCCGTATAACAAACAAGCTAGTGCAATGTAAAAACCTGCTTTTCTAAATTGAGCAGCCCCAATTTGGGCACTAGCAATTCCCTTGCTCATTCGCACCTGAAATAAAACAATTGCCACAGTATTAACAAACATAATTACTGAAACCCACCACCTTGGGGCATTGGTCTCCTGAACCACCCAAATTGGAATTGCAATATTTTGCAATACAAAATGCATAGTCATAACACCATGCAAAGTGGCAGCTTTGATATATGGAATATCTCTTAAAATGGTCCAATCAAACTTCTCATGTTCAGAAAGGCTTGGTTTCACATTTGGCACTCTTAGGTAAGTAAAAGCTGCTAAAAAGAAGGTGAA
>JBEAVA010000166.1:0-3896 GCA_041161165.1 Actinomycetota bacterium | reverse complement strand
TGCATCTCGCTCAGCACTTGCTTGGTTTTCCAATGCAATCGCCCGCTGTGCAATAGCATCTCGCCGCTCTTCGATTGTGCGCAGGCTTAATCTTGCTTCAACCTCTTTTGAACGAGCACTAGAAACCTGCGACCTTAAATCTTCTAGATGAGTTAAATCTGGTTCTAGTGGAGTTTGATGTGACTCAAATTGGGCAATAGCAGCAGCTAGATCTCGTTCGTCAAAGGTGCGCTGTTCATTTGCTGCATCCAGAGCAGAGATTAAGCGATCCAACTCCTCACCTGTGTTCTTAACATTCTGGCCCGCAACCGCTAATTGTTCTGCCAATCCAGTCATAGCGGCATCTGAATCATTTAACTTAGAAAGTGCTATTTCATACTCGCGGTTGATTGTATTAAAACCGCTTTGTGAAGTGGTCAATTCAAACTTAATGCGATCACAATCTGCTGAAACCTTTGCAACTTCGGCCTCGCAATTAGATTTTAACACCGAAATTTTCTCAATTAAATTGGCATTCTGTGATGCGGCCACCAACTCTGTTATTTCAGTGAATGCACTTAATCTTCCAAGTGAGCCAGCTCTCAATTTTTCAGTAGATTGCAACTTATCTGTTAACACCTTTAACTCTGCTTCTGCAGATTTTAAATCACCCTTTAATTTATTAAATTGATTATCCAAGCTTGGCTCTGTTGCCGTTAGAGATGAAATTTGAGTTTCAATTAATGCAAAACTTTCACGATAACCTCGTAATCTGCCTTCAGCGGAATCTTTGGCAGTAGTTAATCGAGTTATTTCGCCTGTGGTGGCATCAATTCTAGATCGAAGTCCATTTATATGACCTTCTTGCCTTGCAGTTCCTTCACGTTGATCTGCAATCGCTCGTAGAGAGGCAGAAACGCGATTTTCTTCTAATGCAAGCTGCTCCTCAATTGCCTTTAATGAATACTTGTAATTGTTCTTGTGAAGTTTTAACCTGCGAAGCAAGTGTTGACTCCTCTTGTCTTAAAACTAATGCTTCATCCTCTAATGCCTTTGGATCTCGACCAATTGCTTTAGCTTCTTCTGCCTCCTCGGCTAAGAATCTGGCTCGCTCAGAGGATAAATTCTGAACGCCACGAATTTGTTCGCGTTGGGCAGTTAATCGATAAAAGTTTTCTTGAGCAGCAATTAATTGTGGATTCTCACTTGCCGCAATTGCATCTAACTCAATCTCACGTGATCTTGCAGTGTTTAGTTCTCGCTCTACCTGCTCTTTTCGCTCACGCAAGACATTTTCATCGGCAACTTCAACCTCCATCTCGGATCTCATCCGAGTCAGATCATCAGCTAGTAAGCGAAGCTTTGAATCTCTAACATCTGATTGAATTACCGAAGCTTTTCTTGCCACCTCAGCCTGCTTACCAAGCGGTCTTAATTGGCGCCGAAGCTCAACTGTGAGATCTTGAATTCGAGCAAGGTTAGTTTGCATTGAATCTAATTTTCGTATTGCTTTTTCTTTTCGCTTGCGGTGTTTTAAAACACCTGCAGCCTCTTCAATAAATGCTCGACGCTCCTCTGGATTTGCCAGCAAGATGGCATCTAATTGACCTTGTCCAACAATCACATGCATTTCCCGACCAATACCGCTATCACTGAGCAACTCTTGAATATCCAATAATCTTGTCGTTTCACCATTTAATAAATACTCAGATGAACCATTTCTAAATAAAACACGAGTGATTGTTACTTCAGAAAAATCAATTGGTAGAACACCATCTGCATTATCAATTGTTACTGAAACTTCAGCACGGCCTAGGGGTGCACGACCAGAGGTGCCAGCAAAAATTACATCTTCCATCTTTCCGCCACGTAAAGATTTTGCGCCTTGTTCTCCCATTACCCAAGAGAGTGCGTCAACCACATTTGATTTACCAGATCCATTGGGGCCAACCACGCAAGTAATACCCTGCTCAAAATTTAAGGTGGTCGAGGAGGCAAAGGACTTGAACCCTTTTAGGTTGATACTCTTTAGGTACATGGCTTCGCCCTCATAGGCGCAAACCTATCTAAAAACTGCTGAAAATCTGGGCTACTTACCCTTGGCAACGCGGGCAAAAATGGGATGAGCGATTGGCAAAGGCAATTCTGTGGATAGTACTGCCACATCGAGAACATTTTTCACCCTCACGGCCATAAACCTTTAATGACCTTGAGAAATATCCGCTTTCGCCATTTACATTTTTGTACTGCTGATCAAATGATGTACCGCCGGCTTTTATAGCTAGTTTCATAACAGAGATCGCAGATGTAATCACTTTCTTAATCTCTGCTTCTGATAAATCCTCGCAAATTACTTCCGGATGTATTTTTGCTCGCCAAAGCGCCTCATCTGCATAAATATTTCCAACTCCACTTATTACCTCTTGATTAAGAATTGCTGGCTTAATTGCACATTTTTTTGATTTTATTTTGGCAACAACATGCTTGATCTCAAACTCAGTTTCAAATGGATCGAAAGCAATGTGTTCAACACATCTAGGTACACCGTTATTTTGCTCTTCGATGGAAAGCCAGCCAAAGGTTCGTTGGTCAATAAATCTAATTTCATCTCTTCCCTTATCCAAGCCACTACTTAATGACATTCTTGCTCGCATATGGGTTTGAACGGGCGCAGTTGCTGGTTGTACAAGCAGCTGACCGCTCATACCAAGGTGTGCCACTAAGGTGAAATCGCGATCTAGCTCTAGCCATAGAAATTTTCCGCGACGTTTGACTGCTTTTATTTTTGAACCAACTGCGGCTGCTAGAGGTGCAATTGATCCTGGCTTAACAGTTCGCGGGTGGAAGGCTTGCGCGGTAGAAATTCTCTTCCCAACCACATATTTTTCAAGTCCGCTTCGAACAGTTTCAACCTCAGGCAACTCTGGCATTACACGCTCAGATTTTTACTTCTTGTTAACTCTAATACTTAATACTTCATGAGCTAACTTCGCTGCTGATTGTTCAGCCTCGCGCTTGCTCTTTCCTTCACCGCTTGGAAATTTCTCGCCACCTACAATTGCTATGGCTATAAAACTTTTATCATGATCTGGACCAGACTCAGTAATTTCATATTCAGGTGCTGACAAATTCAAGGTAGCGGCAATTTCTTGTAATGCAGTTTTGCCATCAAGTGCTGCGCCTAAAGTTGAAACTGAACTTAATGATGGTTGCATCCACTTTAAAACTATTTCAGCAGTTTTTGTATAATCATATTGAAGATATATTGCGCCAACTAAAGCTTCTAAAGAATCTGCAAGGATCGAGTTTTTGTCTCGACCATTAGTCGCCTCTTCCCAATTTTAAATCACGGGCAATTTGCGCAAGGGCTCACATATTCACTACGCCAGATCTAAGTGGACTTAATCTGCTTTCATCTAAGTCAGGGAATTTTTTATAAAGTTCATCGGTAACTACCAAACCTAAAACTGAATCGCCTAAAAACTCTAAGCGCTCATTAGTTGGTATGCCACCTGATTCATATGAAAATGAGCGATGGGTTAACGCAAGTTCAAGCAACTCTTCCTTAACCGATATTCCGAGTTGCTCGGTTAGGTCAGAGTACAGATCAGACCTCTAAAACCTGGCGACGGTTATAAGTTCCGCAGGTTGGACAAGCTGTGTGTTGCAACTTTGGTTGTTGGCATTGTTCACATGTTGCCAAGTGAGCAGGAGTTGTCTTCCACATGCTACGACGAGAGCGAGTGCGTGCTCGCGACATTTTTCGCTTTGGTACTGGCATGATCATTACTCCTTATATAACTGCGCTTTGCGCAAGATGAGAATTATCTACGAAAAGTTGGAACTTGTAAAAACGATTAGTTTTTGAGCGGGAAATCCTTCAGAGCAGCCCATCTCTGATCAGCCAGAGTTTCAGA
>JBEAVA010000050.1:0-5280 GCA_041161165.1 Actinomycetota bacterium | reverse complement strand
CTGATGACAAGGTAACTAAGGCTTACCTAGGTCACTAATTACTTAGCCCATCACCGTTCCAATGGTGGTGTTACGAGCACGCTTTCTAGAAAATGTTCCTAGGTTTATTTACTTATTAGTTTTTTGGCAGCTATAAACAACTGGATTTTTATCATGATCAGCCCCATTTTCAACCTGATTTATTAGATGCGCCATTACTAATCCAGCCCCAGGTGCGTTCTTAAATTGATTTCCACTAGTACCAATTGCCACATAAAAGCCGGGCACATCAGTCTTGTCATAGATTGGCGTCCAATCTGATGAAACATCATAAACACCTACTACACCAACTGGGGTGGAAGGAATTTGGGCTGCTGGAAATCTTCTAGCAAATCGATAAGTTTGAGATTCAAAAACCTCAACCGTTCTAGTCATATTAACTTCATCAACCTTGTCAGGCTCAACCCACTCAAGCACATCACACTCAGGCTCAGTTCCGCCCACTAAAGTAATTCCTCCTGGGCCACTTCTAACATAGGTTCCAAGATCTAAATCTCCCATGATGGGACCAGGCAAAATATCTTTTGGTGTTGATATCTGGTGCACCTCAGCCCGTAGTGGCTTTAACTCAACTGTGAAATCACTGCCAGCTCCTGCCATTTGATTTATCAAAGTTGACCAAGGACCAGCCACATTTACAACTACATCAGCAGTAATAACCTCTTCACCAGTTTTTAATGCGCGTTTACTTTGAGAATCAAAATTAGATACCTTAACTGCGCAAACCTTGCCATCCCTTTTTTCAATACCAACCACCGCTTTTTTAAACTTAAAGTTAACCCCTTCACGTTTGGCAGCAGCTGCAAAATTTTGCGCCGCAAGTAGAGGATCTGAGACATAGCCGCCATGTTTAGAAAATATTGCACCTAGCTCCTCTTTTGCCTCACTCCAAAACTCATCTGATTTGACTGGTTTGTTTGGCCAGTAACGACCAGCATCAATTCCTGGCATGCCAACCTTTAATTGATTTGAATCCCAGATCTCATATGGAATTCCAGCGCGGTCAAATAATTTCATGGTGTTTTCATTAGAGAGAACTGGCACATCTAACATGACATAGCCACGATCCTCTAGGTGAGCGTAGTGATCTTGGGAGTTAGCTTTTGGATTATTTGAGTAGCCATTGGTGCCATCAATTAAATCTTTAAACTCTTTCCATAAGAAATAGGATTCCCATGAGAGCATCACAGCATCAAAGGTTGAGTAATTAAATCTAACTACCGCACTTGACGCGCTCGTTGAACCCATACCAGCAGCTGAATTTCTATCCACAACTGTTACATCATGGCCTAATCTTTTTAATTGAAGTGCAATGGATGAACCAATCACACCTGCGCCAATTACCACTGCATGCATGTGGTTAAGTTATCGAAGTTGCAGTAAAAGTCAATTAGGTGGCCAAAATTAAGTGCGAAATATAGTTTTTAATCTCTGCGTGATAGATTAAGAGATGTGATAGCGCAAGCTGGGGATCGATTTAAGCAAGCTTTAGCTGCTGAATCCCCATTGCAAATCGTCGGTGTAATAAATGCCAACCATGCACTCCTGGCTGAGCAATCAGGTTATAAAGCGATCTACCTTTCAGGTGGTGGGGTTGCTGCTGGTTCATTAGGTGTGCCAGATCTAGGAATTACCCAATTAGAGGATGTATTAACTGATGTTAGAAGAATAGTTAATGTATCCAAGCTGCCACTTTTAGTAGATATTGATACCGGCTTTGGTCCTTCTGCCTTTAATATCGCAAGAACTATTACCTCACTTATCGCAGCAGGAGCAGCAGCTGCTCATATTGAAGATCAGGTTGGCGCTAAAAGATGTGGTCACCGGCCAAATAAGGAGTTAGTTTCAAAGCAGGAGATGGTTGACCGAATTACCGCAGCTGTTTCTGCCAAGGGTGATAACTCCTTTGTAATTATGGCAAGAACTGATGCGATTGCATCCGAGGGAGTAGATGCGGCCATTGATCGCGCTAAGGCTTATGTGAAGGCTGGGGCGCAGATGTTATTTGTTGAAGCAGTTGATGATTTAAAGATCTACCAAAGATTTGCTGATGAGGTTAATGTGCCAATCCTGGCAAATATTACTGAGTTTGGCATGACCCCAATGTTTACTACCCAAGAGTTAAAAGATGCCAAGGTTTCAATGGCACTTTATCCGCTCTCCGCCTTTAGAGCGATGAATAAGGCTGCCCAAGATGTGTATCAAAGTATTAAGGCAAAGGGCACCCAAAAAGATGTAATCGATAAGATGCAGACAAGGGATGAGTTATATAAAAGTATTAATTACTATGAGTATGAAAAATCCTTAGATAGATTCAACAAATAGTTAAATAATGAGTGAGGTAAGAGTAAAAAAATCAGTTGCACTCTCAGGAGTTGTTGCCGGAGATACTCAACTTTCAACTGTTGGACATACTGGTAATGATCTGCACTACCGAGGGTATGAGATAAATGATCTAGCCCAAAATTGTGAGTTTGAAGAGGTTGCCTACCTAATTCTTTATGGATCCCTACCAACCAAGGCGCAGTTAGCAGATTACAAAGCGCAGTTATCAAATTTACGTGATCTGCCAGATCAAGTTAAAACTATCTTAGAAAACCTACCCAAAACAGCTCATCCAATGGATGTGGTTCGAACCGCCACATCAGCCCTGGGTAGTTTTTACCCAGAGAATGAAAAACATGACGGGCAAAGCGCACTGCTTGCTGCAAATCGGTTAATTGCTTCCTCCCCTTCAGCTCTTTTGTATTGGTATCACTTCTCACATTTTGGTAAGAAAATCTCTCTTAATACTGATGCAGATGGGGTTGCGGAGCATTTTCTGCAATTATTCTTACAAGAAAAACCAAAGCAATCTTGGGTGAAAGCTATGCAAGCATCCTTAATACTTTATGCCGAGCATGAGTTCAACGCCTCGACCTTTACCGCCCGTGTTATTGCAGGTACTGGATCTGATATTTACTCATCCATTACCGGTGCAATCGGAGCATTACGTGGACCTAAACATGGTGGCGCTAATGAGGTGGCCCTTGAGATTCAACAACGTTACAAATCAGCAGATGAAGCAGAGGCAGATATTAAGAAGCGATTGGCAGCTAAAGAGGTAGTTATTGGCTTTGGCCATCCGGTCTACACAATCGCAGATCCAAGAAACCCAATAATTAAAGGGATTGCTAAATCAATCTCAACTGAAAATAATGACTTAAAGTTATTTGATGTGGCAGAGCGGATTGAATCTGTGATGATGAGTCAGAAGAAGATGTTCCCAAATCTTGATTGGTTTTCAGCTGTTGCCTATCACCAGATGGGTATTCCAATTACCTTCTTTACTCCAATCTTTATCTTTGCCCGCCTAACTGGGTGGAGTGGGCATGTAATGGAGCAGCGAGTAGATAATAAGATTATTAGACCTGCTGCTAATTACACAGGTGAGGCAAACCGAGCATTTATCCCAATAGAAAAGCGTGGCTAAAGTAGATGAGTTCAAACTTCACAAAATCTAGCTCCCCATATGATCAAGAGATAATTGATATCGCAGATTATGTATTAAATTATGAGATTAAATCTGAGCTTGCTTATCAAACTGCTTGGCATTGTTTTATTGACACAATTGGTTGCGGTCTTGAGGCTCTTGAATACCCTGCCTGCACCAAGTTATTAGGCCCAGTTGTTGAAGGATTAAAGATTGAAAATGGCGCAAGAGTTCCAGGCACTTCTTACAAATTAGATCCAGTAACAGCTGCCTTTAATATCGGAGCTGCTATTCGCTGGCTTGATTACAACGACACCTGGCTTGCGGCTGAGTGGGGTCATCCATCAGATAATTTAGGTGCAATTTTGGCAGTAGCAGATTGGCTTAATCAAAATCCAAAGTTTGCCACAAAGAGTAATTTCACAATGCGTGACTTATTTACCGCAATGATTAAAGCCCATGAGATTCAAGGCTGTATTGCACTTGAAAACTCCTTTAATAAGGTTGGTATTGATCATGTGGTGCTAGTTAAGGTGGCATCGACTGCAGTTGTTGCGCAGATGATGGGATTAAGTAGAGAGCAGATACTTGCTGCAATCTCCCTTGCTTGGGTAGATGGTCAATCACTTAGAACATACCGCCACTTTCCAAATGCTGGCTCTAGAAAATCTTGGGCGGCAGGGGATGCAACATCCCGCGCAGTTCGTCTTGCATTAATTGCAAGAGCAGGTGAGATGGGTTATCCAACCGCTTTATCTGCAAAGACTTGGGGCTTTTATGACTCATCCTTTAGAGGAAATAAGTTTGTATTCCAGCGTCCTTATAGTGAGTATGTAATGGAAAACATCTTGTTTAAGATCTCATACCCAGCTGAGTTTCATGCTCAAACTGCGGTTGAGGCAGCGATGATTTTAAATAAAAAGTTAGCATCTCTGGGAAAAACATCTGATGATATTGCCAGCGTTTCAATTAGAACCCATGAAGCATGTATTCGAATTATTGATAAGAAGGGTGAGCTAAAAAATCCAGCAGATCGCGATCACACCATCCAATACATGGTGGCAATTCCATTGATATTTGGCAGATTAACCGCCAGAGATTATGAGGATGATGTTGCAGCAGATCCAAGGATAGATAAGTTAAGGGAAAAGATTAATTGCGTTGAAGATAAAGCATTTTCAGCTGATTATCATGATCCACAAAAGCGATCGATTGCTAATGCGATGACAATTACATTAAGTGATGGCACGGTGTTGGAAGAGGTAGTCGTTGAGTATCCAGTTGGACATAAGCGAAGGCGGGAAGAAGGAATTCCATTGCTAATAAAGAAGTATCAAACTAATCTGGCAAGAGTCTTTGATAATGAACAGAAATCTAAAATTGAACAATCAACCCTAGATTTCAACCAAATAATTAATATGAGGGTTGATGAGGTTATGGATTTGTTAGTAAAAAGGTAAAACTTGAATAAAATAAAAGCAGCCTTAGTTAGTGGATTAACACTGACACTTATTAATCTAACCCTTCCAGCAGGTGCAGTTGCTGATATTCCAAAAGTTGCGGTAATGAGTAGAAATATCTACCTAGGTGCTGATGTGGGCAAAGCTCTTGAATTAATTCCAAATCTGCCAGCTGCTGCGCAATTTATGTGGGACCAGGTAAAGCAAACTGATTTTAAAAAACGAGCCAAAATATTAGCGAAAGAGATATCTGATAATTCACCTGATGTAATTGGATTGCAAGAGGCAACAATTTGGTATTGTAAAAAG
>JBEAVA010000049.1:0-6265 GCA_041161165.1 Actinomycetota bacterium | reverse complement strand
TGGATTTCCATTCACGTCGGGCAAATGCAAAAGGCATCATCATCAATGCACCAACTAAATTACGCCAGAAAATCATTGTTGGTATAGGCATAATCGCTTTGGCAATTATTGGACCAGAAGATCCGATCCCGAGTACCCCAAGAATTAGGAATGGAATATCTCGACCCGTTGGTAATTTGGTGTGGTCTTGATCTTTCATGGGTAAAACCTATCGATAAATTAATTATTGTTATGAATCCATAGTGAGCCGATACCCTTAGCCCATGAATACAAGTAAAGGTACAACCCTAAATCGTGTATTCCTAGCCCGATTAGCTGGCACAGCGGTCTTTGACCCAAATGGTGATCAACTTGGCAAGGTTAGGGATGCAGTGGCAACCCTGCGTGCTAACAATCAACCGCCAAGAATTCTTGGTTTCATCATTGAAGTTCCACCAAGAAAAAGAATTTTTATTCCAATTACGCGGGTAACTTCAATTGATAATGGTCATGTGATTATCACTGGTTTGCTTAACATGCGGCGGTTTGAACCAAGAACTAATGAGATTACTGTGCTTTCTGAAATGTTAGATCGATCAGTAACCCTGATTGAGACTGAAGAAAAAGTAACCGTTGAAGATGTGGCTATGGAACTTTCAAAAACTGGTGATTGGTTTATTGAGCGCGTTCATGTAATGAAACGCGGTTCTGGTTTTAGAAAACGTGGTGCATCATCAACTGTTGCATGGTCTGAAATTTCAGGCATTCATATCCCTGAAACTCATCAAGGCGTTAGCAATCTACTTGGTACGCTAGCAAATCTTCGTGCTGCTGATTTAGCTGCCGTACTTCATGATTTGAACATAAAGCGCAAAGTTGAAATTGCTCGAGCGTTAGATGATGAACGACTAGCCGATGTTCTTGAAGAGATGGACGAAACTTCCCGCGTTGAATTACTTGCTGAACTTGAAGGCGAAAGAGCCGCAGATGTTTTGGAAGAGATGGATCCAGATGATGCTGCGGATTTACTTCGCGAAGTTGGTAAAGAAAAAGCACAAGCTTTACTTGCCTTAATGGAGCCAGAAGATGCTGAAGGTGTTCAGCGATTAATGGATTATGAGGACTACTCTGCTGGTGGAATGATGACAACTGAGCCAATAGTTTTAACTGCAGATGCAACTGTGGCCGAAGCTCTAGCCAGAATTAGATTATCTGAAGTAGCACCAGGTCTTGCTGCGCAAGTTTTTGTCTGCAGACAACCTCTTGAAACTCCAACCGGAAGATTGTTGGGAGTAGTTCATATTCAAAGATTATTACGCGAACCACCTGCAACTTTATTGGGTGGAATCTTAGATTCAGATATTGCTCCACTTGCACCCGAAGCAACTTTGAGTGAGGTTTCTTCATACCTTGCTATCTACAACTTATTGGCAGTTCCTATTGTCGATTCTAATGAGCGCCTATTAGGTGCTGTTACCGTTGATGACGTACTTGATCACTTGCTGCCTGAAAACTGGCGTCATGTGGAGTCTTTGAAACGAGAAAGTGAGTCAAACTAATCATGGCTAAGAAAATTAATAAAAATTCACTTGAGTATCCACGTGAGGCACGTAGAACCTTAAAGCCTTCATATGATCCTGAAGCATTTGGCCGTTGGTCAGAGAGATTTGCAAGATTTCTAGGAACTGCACGTTTCTTAGTATTCATGACTGCTTTCGTAATTTTCTGGATAGTATGGAACTCACTCGCACCAAATGATTTGAAGTTTGATCATTATCCATTTATTTTCCTAACACTTTTACTTTCTCTTCAGGCTTCATACGCTGCGCCATTGATTTTGTTAGCACAAAATCGACAAGCAGATAGAGATCGTGTTCAAGGCAATGAAGATCGTGAGCGCGACGAACGTAATATGGCAGATACTGAGTATCTAACTCGTGAGCTAGCCAGCTTACGTAGTGCGATTGGTGAGGTCACAACTAGGGACTACTTACACAGTGAAATCGCTGATGCAATTGAAGAGATAGTTAAGAAGCTAAACAAAAAGTCTTAGGTATTTACGTTTAGCCTTACACCTACCAAAGATTTTGGCCTAACAATTATTTGATCAAGAATGCCATCAAATACATCCATAAATTTTTGATCAGTTAAAACTAGTGGATTTCCGGCATCTCCTCCCTCTCGAATATTTGTATTAAAGGCCACCTTGGCAAGCAGTGGCACATCGGCGCCAACTAATTCACTAAGACGTCTGGCAGTTTCTTCACCACCACCACTTCCAAATATCGAAATCTTTTCTCCAGTTGTAGGAGAAATTGTCTCTGACATATTTTCAATAACACCAATAACTGGTTGCTTAATTTGATGAGCTATTCTGCCAGCGCGCTCTGCTACCTCTGCAGCTGCTATTTGCGGAGTGGTCACAACAATTATTTCTGAACCGGGAATAAGCTGACCAAGTGAAATCGCAATATCACCTGTTCCCGGTGGTAAATCTAATAAAAGCAGATCTAAATCTCCCCAAAATGCATCACTTAACAATTGCTCAAGCACCCGATGTAGCAACGGACCTCTATAAGCAACTGGATCTGATCTTTCTGGCTTGAACATCTCCATTGAAACAACTTTTACGCCATAGTTTTCTACTGGAATAAAGGTTTGATCAATTGCAGTTGGCCGTTTATCTAAAATTCCCATCAAACGTGGAATTGAATGTCCGTAAACATCTGCATCCAAAATTCCTACCTTTAGACCTCGGGCTGCGGCTGCCACAGCCAAATTAACAGTGATCGAAGATTTACCTACGCCGCCTTTTCCTGATGCAATTCCTAAAACTCTAGTCAGAGACTCTGGCTGGGCAAATGGGATGAATTTTTCCCGCCCCCCGCGAATGATTTTCTTTACATTATTCCTTTGCTCTTCGCTCATAACTCCAAAATGAATTTCTACTGATTTGACCTCTGAAATATCACTTAAAGCATTTGAGATATCGCTTTTCAAACGATCTTTCATCGGGCAACCAACAATGGTTAATAAAATCCCAATACTTGCTTTCCCGTCGGTGAAGTTAACCGATTCAACCATGCCTAACTCTGGAAGTGGTTTGTGAAGCTCTGGATCAATAACTTTCTCTAGAGCCTTATTTATTGCTTCGACCGTACTCATAGAATTTCCGGATCAATTCTTGGTTTTGGCTTCATATCAAGATCAGATTTATCAATAACATCGCCAATATGTTTTTTTATTAATGCCTTTGGATGTAAGTCCTTTACCTGCAAATCTTCGTATCCAGGTCCTAGATTATCTTTTATCTCATTAGTCACAGTTTGGGCCATATTTTTTAACTTAATTAATAACCTGGCAGCATCTGCTGCCATATTTGGTAGGCGATCTGGTCCAATCAAAATCATGCCAATTACTAGTAGGGCAAGAATCTCACCGCCACCAATATTAAACATAATCTCTACTCCTTCGAAGCTGTAAGAGTTACAGTTACTTCTTTAGTCAAACTATTGCGCTTATATTTAATCTTCACCTTATCACCAACACTTTTACTTCTAATCATCACAATCAATTCATCTGAATTATCAACCTCAGAGCCATCAAATTCGATAATAACATCACCAGCTTTTAGGCCAACTTTATCGGCGGGCCCACCTGGAGTTATTCCTACACCCTCGCTGGTGATTAATGCACCGGTGCCAGTAAATCTTGTATCAACTGAAATTCCCATAATTGGATAGGTTGCAGATCCAGTTTTTATCAACTGTTCGGCGGTCTTTTTTGCTTGATTGATTGGAATTGCAAATCCCAAACCAATTGATCCTGCTTGAGAACTAAAACCCAAAGTAGCAATAGCAGAGTTGACTCCAATTACAGCACCTGTTGCATCGACTAACGGACCACCAGAATTTCCTGGATTTATAGCAGCATCTGTTTGCAGTGCGTTAATAAATGAGCTTTCGCCATTTCCATTACCAGTTGTAACAGCACGGTTCTTTGAACTGATAATTCCAGAGGTCACAGTTCCAGAAAGTCCTAAAGGAGATCCGATGGCAATAACAGCATCACCAACCTGAACTTGCTCACTGTTACCAAGCTGCAAGGTTGGCGCACCAACTACATCAATCTTAAGAACTGCCAGATCATATGAGCTATCTCTACCAATCAACTTAGCCCTGTATTTTTTTCCATCAGATAACTCAACTGTGATGGTGCCACTTCTTGCCGCAGCCTCCACTACATGGTTATTTGTCAAAATATAGCCATCGCTATCAAGGAAGAAACCCGAGCCTGTTCCTGAACCGCTAAATCCTTTTACCGCTATCGATACCACTGCAGGAATTACTCGAGCAGCAAGTCCTGCTATTGAATCTGGTGCTCGCTCAATTGAGTTTGTTGTTTGAACTAAATTTGCTCCCAAATTTGTTGCACTACCGCGACCAATTGCGGCGCCAAAACCACCTGCAATAAGGGCAATTACAACTGCAACTACAAAAAAGTTGGAAGTGCTACGACTGGAAACTATACGAACTGGTTTAGTTTCAGCACTAGCTTGCCACCATGGAGTATCAGATGGTTGTCTCATTTAGGTAAGTTTATTAGCAAGTAAGAGGCCTTCGCCAATAGGAAGTAGTGATGCTGCCCATCTTTCATCTTCTTTAACAACCTTAATTGCATCTCTTCTAGCAATACTCTCAGGATCGCGTTGAGTTGGATCAGCAACTTTTCCGCCACTTAAGGCTTGATCAATTATCAACAATCCGCCTGGCTTTAGTAGACGGTAAGACTCTTGTACCATTTCAAATAGATCAAGTGCTGGTCTAATTATCACTAGATCATAAGCATTATCAGCAAGCTTGCCGATTACCTCAATTAATTTTCCAGTAATTATTCGGTATTTTGTCGGCGCAATATCTGCATCTTCAAATACTGTACGAGCAATTTTTGAGTGTTCTCTTTCTGAATCAATTGTTGTTAAAACAGAATCAGCTGCCATTCCACTTAATAACCAAAGTCCCCCAACACCAGAGCCTGTTCCAATTTCTACAACTGATTTAGCCCCTACCAAATTAACTGCAAACTTTAGAAAATTTCCAACAGCAGCAGATGGGTCGGCAGCGCCTATCTCTTGTCCATTGCTTCTGGCTTGTTGCATAAAATAATCCTCATGCGCAAATGATTCAGAGTAGGAGCTCATATCTCCACGAAGTGAATTTGGTTGGTTCATCAACCTCAGACCTACCTGTGCCAGCAATATCTAGGTGAACCCAAGATCGATCTCCAACAAATTTTTCTAAAAATAATGCTGCTGTTACTGAGCCGGCTGAGAAATCATATTTATCTGCTGTGTGATTAAAATCTGCAACATCACTAGCCAGTGCCTTTGTATAGTCATCGACTAGAGGCATATGCCAAACTCTTTCACCAACTTTACTTCCTACCTCAGATAATTTCTTAGCCAGAGGTGTTTGGCGGGTATACATCGCTGCATACTGGCGGCCCAAACCAAGGGTTGCCGCACCTGTAAGAGTTGCAACATCTACTATGTAATCAGGATCAAGCTCTAAATCTGCGTATGCAAGTCCGTCAGCTAAAACTAATCTGCCCTCTGCATCTGTATTTATCACCTCAACTGTTGTACCGCCATAATGTTTTATCACATCTGATGGTCGTTGTGATGTTCCAGATAATGCATTTTCAGCTGCCATTAACAAAGTTGTTACTCTAACTTTTGGTTTAGTTCTTGCCAAAGCAACAGTTGCACACAAAACCGCGGCTGCGCCAGCCATGTCACTTTTCATTCCAATCATCGTGTCATAAGGACGCTTTAAAGAAACACCACCCGTATCAAAAGTAATTCCTTTTCCTATCAATACAACATGTGGCCAATGGGTAGAGCCTTTTGGTGCATAAGTTATTTCGATTAATCGTGGACCAGGATTTGGAGAAGAATTTCCCACCGCTCTGAGGCCACCAAATTCTTTGAGTGCAGTACCGCTGAGCACGTTGATCTCTAGACCATATTCAGAGGCAATCGCTCGCGCCTGGTTCGCCATCCATAATGGAGTTTTGATATTTGCTGGCGTGTGAATCAGATCGCGTGCACGACAGACTGCTGTGGAGATAACGTTTGCATACTCAACGGGTGCGGCATCTGAAGTGACAATTTCAATCTCTGACGGCGTTGGTTTAGCGACAGTCTTCTGACTCCAGGTGTACTCGCCTAAAGTCGCAGAGCTCGCGAAGGCGATAACTTCATCGCGATTGGTTGGAGCGATGGTCG
>JBEAVA010000165.1:0-2500 GCA_041161165.1 Actinomycetota bacterium | reverse complement strand
GGATATTGATATTTTCTCATTGATAATTGTTGAGGCCACTCTATCTCTTACTGATATTCCGATGACAGCAGCAATCAAAATAGAAAAAACAATACTTGTTAGCAAAACTTTAAGACTTAGGGATTGCCTAATCTTCAATTTGCCCATGAACATATCTAAATCTTAGCCGCCCCCGCTTTGTATCCAACACCCCTTACGGTTAATACATACTCCGGATTGTCAGCATCAGATTCGATTTTGGAACGTAATCTTTGGACATGTACGTTGACTAATCGAGTATCGGCCGCATGCTGATAACCCCAAACCTCATTTAACAAGGCCTCCCTTGTAAAAACTCGACCTGGCTCTTTAGCTAGTGCAACCAAGAGATCAAACTCAAGTCTTGTTAAAGATATCTCTTTCCCACCTTTAAGTACCTTATGCTCCATCTGATCAATAACTAAGTCGCAAATACCTAAAGTCCCTACCTTTGTGACTCTTCTTAATCTCGTATTAATTCTTGCCACTAACTCTTGAGGCTTGAAAGGTTTAACCATGTAATCGTCTGCACCAGCTTCAAGTCCCATAACCACATCATGAGTATCACCTTTAGCAGTAAGCATCACAATTGGCACCATGGATTGTTCTCTAATAATTTTACAAACTTCAATTCCATCGAGTCCAGGCAACATGACATCTAGTAGAACCAAATCTGGTGGAGTTTTATTGAATCTGTCCATAACTAGATCACCACGATTTACTAAATCAACTTCCATGCCTGCACCAGTTAAAACAATGCTGAGCATCTCCGCTAAGTCTTGGTCGTCATCAACAACCATGACCAATGTCATTTAAGAACCGTGTTCCCAAGAGTTCAAGTAAAGCTCTTGAGCAGGAGTCAAAATATCTAAAGCAGAACCCATGCTCTCCAACTTCAATCTAGCAACGTTTTTATCAATCTCAACTGGCACGTTATGTACTCCGGCTGTTAGATCTTTTCCGGCCTTAAGCAGCCATTCTGCTGTTAAAGCTTGATCTGAAAAAGACATATCCATAACTGATGCAGGATGTCCTTCGGCTGCGCCCAAGTTTGCCAATCTGCCTTCAGCAATTAACAAAATTCGACGGCCATCCGCCATCACATACTCATCTGTTTGATGACGCATTTTGGAGTTCTTCTGCTTGGCATTTTTCTCAAGCCATGCAACATCAATTTCGATATCAAAGTGACCAGAGTTTGCCAAAATTGCTCCATCTTTCATTTCTTTAAAATGCTCATCGCGCAACACGTCACGATTGCCGGTTACAGTTATAAACAAATCACCGATTGCTGCAGCTTGTGTCATAGGCATCACTCGGAATCCCTGCATTAAAGCGTCTAATGCTTTAGTTGGATCAATTTCTGTAACAATAACTTCGGCACCTAAACCCCTTGCTCGCTCAGCAACACCTTTACCGCAATAGCCAAATCCAGCAACAACAACAATTTTTCCAGCAACTAAGGTGTTTGTTGCACGAAATATTGCATCAAATGTTGATTGACCTGTTCCGTATCGATTATCAAACATATGTTTAGTATCAGTGTCATTTACTGCAATCATTGGAAACTTCAGTGCTCCATCTTTTGCCATCTGGCTCAACCGGATTACTCCTGTTGTCGTTTCTTCACAACCAGCCATAACGCCGGCAATTAATTCAGTCCTAGTTGTATGCAATACGTTAACCAAATCGCAACCATCATCAAATACAAGTTGCGGCTTAATATCAAGAGCTGAATTCAAATGTCCGTAATATCCATCACGATCAACTGCATTTCTAGCAAAGACTGAAATTCCATATTCATGAACCAAAGCCGCAGCAGTGTCATCCTGAGTCGAAAGTGGATTTGAGGCACATAAAGCTAATTCTGCTCCACCGGCTTTTAGGGCCAACATTAAATTTGCAGTCTCTGTTGTTACATGCATGCATGCTGCAATTCGAATACCAGTAAATGGTTTTTCCTTAGCAAAGCGATCTTTAATTTGCGCCAACACCGGCATATTCCGTGCCGCCCATTCAATCCTCTTTTTACCTTCACTTGCCAAAGCAGGATTTGCGATATCACTTCTAATTGCAGTTGTTGTACTCATTTACGCTCCTGTGTATTTTATGTAAATCTAAGGTTTACTAATGGATGGATAGAGGATAAAGATACCCTGTATTAATTAAATAATCACCTTCAAATAAGGGATAGAACTGTGTCCCTAATCTCCACCATTAGCTTTGGTGAATCTGCCTCCACATTTAAACGAAGAAGTGGTTCAGTATTTGAAGGACGAAGATTAAACCACCACTTTTTTGAAGATACCGTCAGCCCATCAAACTCATCCACTTCATTCTCTTTTTCATACTTTTCCTTTACCAATTTAATTGACTTACTAGAATCTTTGACTCGAGTATTAATTTCGCCGCTTGAAAAATACCTATCAAAGGGTTTCAAAATTTCTGAAAGTGGTTTCGGTGAATCCATTAACTCAGCAAG
>JBEAVA010000164.1:2014-6731 GCA_041161165.1 Actinomycetota bacterium | reverse complement strand
AATTCAGAGAGTTACATGGCGGCTTTGGACAATCATAAAAACGATTTGCTGGTGCATCACATTTTTCACACTTAGCTATTGATTTTGTCTTCTCACTAAACTCAATCGACATTCGATTATCAAAGGTATAAAGAGCGCCCTCCCATAAACCATCATCACCAAACTCCTTTCCGTAGGTGAAGATGCCACCATCAATCTGATAAACCTGTCTTCATTACTGAGGATAAAACCTCACATCTAATACCGCCGGTGCAGTAAGTGATGATTGGCTTATCCTTTAGATGGTCATACTTGCCACTTTCAATCTCATGCACAAAATCTCTACTAGTTTCCACTTGAGGCACTACCGCATTTTTAAACCGGCCAACCTTTGCCTCATATGCATTTCGGCCATCAAAGAAAATTACATCATCGCCGTGTTTTGCCACCAACTCATCAACCTGGGCAGGCTTTAAATGTTTTCCACCACCGACCACACCATTTTTATCAACCTTAATCTCATTTGGATAACCAAAGGCAACTAACTCAGCTCGCACCTTCACACTTAACTTTGGAAAATCATTGCCAGTGCCTTCAGACCATTTAAATTTCATCTTGGCAAAGCCCTCATATGATCTTGTTTGGCGAATATATTTTTTAATATCTTTCATATCCCCACCCAATGTGCCATTGATGCCATGGGGGGAGATGATAATTCGTCCCTTTAAATTTAAACTCTCACAGAGATTTTTCTGCCAAATTCTTATTGCAGCAGGATCTGAGAGGGGGGTAAATTTGTAATAAAGAATTACCTTAGGTATTTCCATATAAGTATTTTATCTATACTGCGGTTAAATTTTAAATGTAGGGCGTAGTGGTAAGCCAGCACTCTGATAGGCAGCATCAATTAACTGCGCCTGAATGAGCGCATCCTTTGCATCGGTTTTAACTGGTTTGCCTAAATCAACTGCGTCAGCAAATGCAATAAGTTGATAGGTGTAGGTAGAAATTGATGGCAGGTGCTCAACCCGCTTTTGCCCACCTGCTTCAACAATAACTCTTGGATCCCAACCAGAGACGACAAAATTAGGCAGATGAACAATTCCCTTACTGCCGGTAACTGTAAGTGGTGCGGTCATCGCATCAGATTCAAAATCACCCTTAGCTAAGGCAGCAACACCATTTGGATACTTAAGTTGCATATACAACTTGGTATCAATTTTTCCATCAGCAGCATTTGCATCAGCTTTAACAATAGTTGGCTCACCATCTGCAATTAATTGGCTAATCATTCGCTGGCTGTGAAGTGAGTAGCAACCCACATCCATCATGGAGCCACCTGCTAAATCAAATTTCAATCGTAAATCATCTTTTTCCGGCATCGGTATTAGTAAGGCAGATTCAACCTTTATTACCTCACCAATCTCACCTGATTTAACGATGGCAAGTAATCGCTGAAAAACTGGGTGGTAGTAGTAGTGAAAACCCTCCATAAAAACCTTGCCTGATTTACTTACCGCCGCTGCAACCTCTTTGGCTTCAGCAGCATTTGATGCAGATGGTTTTTCAGATAAAACATGTTTACCGGCAGCTAGCGCCCTTATATTCCAAGGGCCGTGGGCGCCATTATGTAATGCGTTATAAACCACATCAACCTCTGGATCATCAATTACCTCTTGATATGAACCATAAGCTTTTTGAATTTGATACTGCTCAGCAAACTCAGCAGCGCGTACTTTATCTCTAGCGCCAACTGCAACTAGATTGTGACCAGTTGCTTGGGCTGGAAAAATTATGGCACTTGGCGCAATTCGGGCAGCACCTAATATTCCAATCCGAAGTGGTTTGCGAGCATCATTCATATCTTTAATCTACCCCCAAATTACTTTCCGTAGTACCTGGCCATAAATTGAGCCTTAAAATCAAAAAAAGTGCCATCCTCAATGCTTAGGCGCATTTGATCTACCAGGCCAACAATAAATTGTTGATTATGAATTGTGGCCAAGGTTGATGCCACCATCTCCTTTGCTCTAAATAAATGGCATAGATAGGCCCGGGTGAAGTTACGACAGGTGTAACAGCTGCAATCATTTTCAATTGGGAAAAACTCATTTTTATGTGGTGCATTTGAAATATTTACTCGACCATCCTTGGTAAAGACAGAGCTAGTTCTTGCCTGCCGAGAAGGTGCAACACAATCAAAGGTATCTGCGCCATTTTCAACTCCAACATTCCTAAAAAGTGACGAGGTTTATCAGCAGGTAGCTCCTCATTAACCCACTTTAAAATATCACCAAGTGTTTGTTTATCTAACGCCCCACCAATGCCAAAGCCATCAAAGGTAACTCCATCAACATTCATCGATGCTAAATCTTTAGCTGCTTTTCGACGCAACTCTTCATACTGTGCTCCTTGCAGCACGCCAAAGAGTGCTTGATAGGGCTTATCACTTCGCTGCTTAGTTAATCGATCATGTTCTTTCAAACATCTAATCGCCCAAAGCCGAGTTCGCTCTAATGCTTTTTCTTGATAACTCCTGGTGTTATGCAAAGTAGTGCACTCATCAAAGGCAAAAATAATGTCCGCACCTATTTGATGCTGCACTTGCATAGAAACCTCTGGGGTAAAGCGGTGAAGTGAGCCATCTAAATGTGATTTAAAGGTGACACCATCATCATCAACATGAGCAAGCCGCTCTTTATCATCTGCAATCACATCATCGGCTTGAAAAGTATTTTCATCCATGGCGATAACTTTTTTAAAGCCAACACCGAGGGATAAAACTTGAAAGCCACCAGAGTCGGTAAAGGTTGGGCCTTTCCAATTCATAAACTTGGCTAAGCCACCAGCTTGATCAACAATCTCTGGCCCTGGTTGTAAGTAAAGGTGATAGGCATTAGCCAAAACAGCTTGTGCACCTAAATCATTTAATGACTCGGGCAGAACTGATTTTAAAGTTGCCTTGGTGCCAACTGGAATAAATGCCGGGGTTTTAATCACTCCATGTGGAGTTGAAATAACTCCAGTGCGGCCAAGCCTTCCTTTTAAGTTGCTTGTGACTTCAAAGGAGAAGGCCATATTGGTTAATTGGCGCTTTGAAAACTAATCTTTTAAAAAGGTTAGTTAAGCAACTTTGCCAGTAACCTCAATAATTGCAACACCCTCATTTGAAAGTACTAGTGAAAGCTCTTCACCAGATTTTCCATCGCAGGAAAGTCCCCAATTAAATGAGATTGATTTACCGGCAGCAAGTGGCTCTTGTGGCGCACCCTCCATACCGTTGTCGCCATCAAAAATATCTACACAAACACCTGAGGTGGTTTTGCCAGCCACAATTAAGGTGGCTAGATCTACCGGTGCCGTTGAGCCATTTGTAATATCAACTTTAAACTCTTGATATCTCTGTCCAGGAAGTTGACCTGCTGCAAATTTTCCAGGTCTAAATGAGATTGGCTCTGATAATGTGAAGGTAACTCCAGATGGAATCTTTACTGGCGAATTAAATCCACCAGAGGCCTGCACCTCTTGCACAGGTGGTGCTACTAACTCCTCAGATGATTCTGTTGTTTCAATCGCTGAATCTCCACCACATGCTGTTAAAGCTAGCGCTGCTACTATCGCCAGCGCTGCTGCACGAAACTTAAAATCACTTCTCATTTTTTCTTCTCACAATCTGGCCCAGAAAAGCCCTGCGCCTAATGTGCTAATCCTACTAAATAAAGAAGTACTCCAATTGCCCCTGCCCCTGTTCATCACCCTTTATAAAAATGGCCCAAGTAGGCTACCTTTACTGCCTATATTTGAATTTAAATATTCGAAGTAAGGGGTGAGGAATGGTTTCAGCGAGCAAAATTCAAAATGCCACCAATGCTGGCCAGATCACAAGTCGAAGCCCACGCCAGATAGCTTGGATGAGATTTAAGCGCAACAAGGTGGGTATGGTGGCAGCTGGAATTTCTGTGACAGTTATTTTGCTCTCCTTATTTGCTCCATTAGTTTGTAAAGTACTCGGAATTGATCCTGACACTTTAAATCTTGATGTATTAGATAGCGCAGGAGTTCCTACCTTGCCTAATGGTGGAATCTCAATTGAACACCCGCTTGGTCTAACTCCCGGCACAGGTCGGGATTTGTTAGCAAATTTGCTCTATGGCTCTCGGATCTCATTTATGGTGGCGATTCTTACCACCTCATTAACTTTATTTATTGGCTTAATCGTCGGAATTGTTGGTGGCTACTTCCGCGGTCGAATCGATGATTACCTAGGTCGGTTTACCGATTTCTTGCTTGCCTTTCCAGCATTTTTCATGATTGTAGCCCTCTCTGAGCCAATGGTGGCTCGTATTCAAGAAACTGGAATTGCTCAAGGAAATAGTGCAAGAATTATTTTCTTAATTTTCTTCCTATCTTTTTTTGGTTGGCCAGGCTTTTCAAGATTAATTCGTTCACAAGTTTTATCGCTGCGTGAGCGCGATTTTGTTACCGCAGCCCAAGCCATGGGTGCATCTCGTAGACGAATTGTTTTTAAAGAGTTAATGCCAAATCTTTGGGCACCAGTAATTGTTGTAGTTTCTCTATCCTTGCCAGGTTATTTAGCAGCGGAGGCGGTCTTCTCATTTTTAGGAATTGGAATTCAAGCACCGGCAACTACCTGGGGTATTTTGTTAGATAACTCAAGACGTTTTGTTACTGTCTATCCAAACTTCTTCCTAATTACTGCCGGCTCACTTGTCCTAGT
>JBEAVA010000164.1:0-1974 GCA_041161165.1 Actinomycetota bacterium | reverse complement strand
GATCTGAGCGCTAACAAAAACGTTATCAAAACCATAGCTTTAGCCTGATTTAGGTTGCAAAATCACCCCTACCACTCCTAGGCCGGGGAGACCGACTACTCAAAAGTAGCAATTGCTGACAATATTCTCTCACCGGGCTACCGCCCACAAATCCCCTAGGAGGATTTAATGCAAAAAAAAGCAATTAGCACTCGCGTGCTAGCTGCCCTTTCTGCCGGTGCACTCGTCAGCACAGTAATTACTGTTGGCGCCACATCTGCAGCAAATGCAGCAACACCAAAAACTGGTGGAACTCTATATTTACTAGAGCACACGCCGCGTCTTGATCACTATGACCCATCTCGTATTTACACAGGTCGTGATTTGGCGTTTATGAACTCATTCCACACTCGAACACTTGTTGCATACAATCCAGTTCCAGGTGCAAAGGGAGCAGATCTTGTTCCAGACCTTGCAACCAACACTGGTATTCCAAGCAATCAAGCAAAGACATGGAAGTTCACATTACGTCCAGGTACAACCTTTGAAGATGGCGTAGCCATTACCTGTGAGCATGTTAAGTATGGAGCTTCTCGAGTATTTGCAACCGATGTAATCACAGATGGTCCGCAATATTTAGTTTCATGGCTTGATATTCCAAAGAATGCTGATGGAACATCAATTTATACCGGTCCATACAAGAACACCGCAGCTGGTGTTGCAGCTTTCAACAAGGCTGACTTTCAATCTGAACAAATCAATTGCTGACTTTAACTACCTAGCAACTTATGGAGTTATCTCACCAGTTCAGAAGAAGAAGGACACTGGCGATAAGTATGATCTAAACCCACAGGCAACCGGTCCATACAAGATTGTTGAAAACAGCAATACTCAACTTCGTATGGTTCGTAACACCAAGTGGAGTAAGGCATCTGACCCAGTTCGCACACCATATCCAGATGAGGTAATTATCCAATTCGGTATGGATGAAGAGGTAATCGACCAGATTATTTTGGAAGACTCAATTCCAAATGCTGTTAACTTTGGTGGACCACTTCCAACTAACCGCGATAAGTTCTTCAAGGATGCAAAATTTGCTAACCGTCGTATGAACAACTCTGACCCTTATGCACGCTACTTGGCATTTAACCTTGCCAAGATGCCATGTCTTGAGATCCGTCAGGCTATGTACTACGCACGTGATGCTAAGGCACTTCTTGACTATGCCGGTGGACCAGATTACGCAGGTTCATATGCAACTGGAGTAATCAGCCCATTGCTTGCTACCGACTTTGAACCAACAAAGGTAGTTGGCCCATCTGATTACAAGAACACATCTGATGTTGTTGATGCCACAACTGGTTTCAAGCCATCAGGTAACGTTGAAAAGGCTCAAGCTTTGATGGATGCAGCAAAGACTAAGTGTCCTGCTGATTACACCAAGGCAACCACAACTGGAATCACAATCGATGTGAGCCAGTCTTCAACTCTTAATGACACTATTCCAATAAATGAGAAGGCTTTTGCTCGTGTTGGAATTAAGGTTAACTACAACATCATCAAGAGTGGTTACTACCCAACAGTTATGAATGCTGAAAAGCAAAGTGATCTATCTACTTCAGGCTGGGGAGCTGACTGGGCTAACGCCTCAACAGTAATTCCTGAGCTATTCACAACTGCAGGTGGATTTAACCTAAGCCAGAACTCAAAGGATCCTGCTTACAAGGCATTTGAGGACAAGGTAAATCTTGCGATGAAGACAACTGATCGTAAGAAGCAAGCAGCACTTTGGAAGGAACTAGATAAAGAAGCAATGAAGAACTTCTGGGTATTGCCAACATTGTTTGGTAAGGCTCAAGAGGTTTGGGGCTCAAAGGTCCAAAACGTCTTCTTCTGGGTTCCACAGGGAAATCCTGCATACGGCAAGATGTGGATTAATCAATAATCCATTAGCAATTAAGTTAAATAGGACTCGCAGCAATGCGAGTCCTATTT
>JBEAVA010000163.1:0-2515 GCA_041161165.1 Actinomycetota bacterium | reverse complement strand
TTCTCCAGGTTTAGCAAAGCCCGAGCTAATTCAGATTGACCATTACCTTGAACACCAGCAATCGCAACAATCTCTCCGGCGCGAATATTTAAAGATAAATTGTTAACAACTTTACGGCCAGCATCATTAAATATATTTAATTTATTGATCTCTAAGACATTAGCACCAGGGTTAAAAACTGTTTTATTTGGTGCCAAATCAACTTGACGCCCCACCATCAAATTAGCCAGTTCTTCCTGGGTAGCAGTTGGCAGTTGCGTTCCAACTACCTTTCCTAATCTAATAATTGTTATCTTGTCGGCGACTTCTTTAACTTCCCGGAGTTTATGCGTGATAAAAATAATTGATGTTCCCTTAGATTTTAAGACCTTCATTACATTGAGCAACTCATCAGTTTCCTGGGGAGTTAGTACCGCAGTTGGCTCATCTAAGATCAAAACTTTAGCGTCATACATCAGGGCTTTAACTATCTCAACCCGCTGCTGTACACCAACAGGTAAGTCTTCAATAATTGCATCAGGGTTTATATCAAATTTAAACTCATCAGATAATTTCTTAATTTTTGTCTTAATCTCCGCCAAACTCATAATGCCAAACTTGGATTTTTCGCGCCCGAGGGCAATATTTTCCGCCACTGTGAAAACTGGAATTAACATGAAATGTTGGTGCACCATACCGATACCATGCTTAATTGCATCTGATGGTTCGTAGATTTTTACTGTTTGATCATCAACAAGAATTTCGCCAGAATCTGGCTGCAACAAACCGTAAACAATATTCATTAAGGTTGATTTGCCAGCACCGTTTTCGCCAAGGATGGCGTGAATTTCACCTTTACCAACCTTTAAATTTATTTTGTCATTTGCAATTAAATTGCCAAAACTTTTGGAAACTCCCCTTAACTCTAAGGGCATTAACTACTCCTTAATGTAACTGGGTGAGTTAGAAATCTAACTCACCCAGCAATAGTGCTCGACTAAATTTATAGTCGATTACGCATTGTTTACATCAATATATCCAGCGGCAATATTTGCAGCTAGATCTTTTACTTCATTTTGCAATGAGGCAGGAATCTTCTTTGCCCAAGCTGGAGTAATTGCATAGCTAACACCCTTGTTTGAGAGTGAACCTACATACTCTTTGCTTGAGAATTTACCTTCATACGCCTCTTTAGTAACAGCTAATACACCTTCAGCTAAGCCCTTAAGAGCTGAAACTGGAGTAACGCTTGCGTATTGCTTACCTGTATCCATAACCTTTGCATCAACCCAAATAACATTTGATTTCTTTGTCTTTAAGCTATTTGCAGCAGTTGTGGCTTGCATTCCACCGGCAACTGGGAAAATTACATCTGCACCCTGTTGCTCAAATGAGATTGAGGTTTGTAGTGCTTTGGTTGTGTCATCAAAGCTACCAAGGAAAGTACCAGTCTTAGTTTTTGTATTCCAACCAAGTACTTCAACCTTCTTGTTCTTTACCTCGTTGTAGTACTGGACTCCCTTTGCATAACCTTCCATGAAGATTGTTACGGTTGGAATCTGAATTCCACCATAGGTTGCAACCTTGCCAGTCTTGCTCATGCCAGCAGCTAGGTAGCCAACTAGGAATGAGTTTTCGTCAGTCTTGTAGGTAATTCCCTTTTGGTTTTTTCCTGAAGACCATCCATCAACTAGTGCGAAGTTAACTGAAGGATTAGCAGGTGCAGCCGCTGCAAAAGCATCGCCAAGCAGATAGCCAACACCAACGATCAAGGTGCACTTCTCATCTAAAAACTTTTTGATATTTGGAGCGTAATCAGCATTTGACTTTGCTGGTAAGTATTTAATTGATGATGCGTAGCCAGCTTTTAGAGCAAGCTTTGCGCCCTCATATGAGGTTTGGTTGAAAGACTTGTCATTAATTCCAGCGGTATCGAGTGCAACACAAACCTTTTGCTTGGTTGCAGCATTAGCAGCTGGTGAAACTGCTACTGATGAAATTAGTGATGCAGCTGCAATAGCCACAACGACTCTATTTACTTTTTTCAAAATCCCTCCCTAGGACTTAGACCCAAAAACGATGGGGTTAGTTGTATGCTGACCTTATCGGTGAGCCATCAGGCTTTTAGTCAGGCACCCAAGTTAAGTTGATTACGATTTCTTTAGATTTCTTTAAACTCTAACTAGAGAGTTTAAAGTTTCTGGCAAGTAATTCTCGCTAATTAAGATTTTTGACCCGACCGGCCTTTAAATTAGCCAATATGCCTTGGATTTTTGCTGAGAATGCTGATCCTGCAACTACCTTCACCGAAAGCCCACCATCCTTTAAATTGTAGCGATTTCCGTAGATTCCTTTTTTGGAATCTAGAATATTTAAAATATTTTTATCCGATAACTCAGCGGTAATAATCTGCTCTACCGCTAAATCGTAACGCTTTAAAACTGTTATGTATTGATTCTTTTTTCCAGCTGAAAAATTTAAAAAATATTGATCAGGCAGGATCCCAGATAAAAGAATTGGTGATTGTGAGCTATTT
>JBEAVA010000011.1:0-9789 GCA_041161165.1 Actinomycetota bacterium | reverse complement strand
GGTTTATCTAGAAACTTAGCCCTTGATGAAGGCAAATATGGAATTCGAGTTAACTCAGTTTCCCCTGGCACAACAGCAACACCTTTATTAAAAAGTTATATGGAAAAGTTTCCAGATGAAAAGGCCCACGCTTTATCAGTTGCACCTAATGCCAGATTTGGCTCCCCTGAAGAGATTGCAAATGTTATTTTATTTGCACTGTCAAAGGATGCATCCTTTATAACTGGCGCAGATCTAATGGTCGATGGCGCACTTCACGCTAGGTATGCCTAATTAAATAAGATTTAAACCGTAAGCCTTATTTGCAGTACCTGCCCAAAAAGCATTCTTTTCACTCTCTGAAAATTTGCTAGTGAACTCCTCGACTAAATCAATACTTTGTTTATAAGTTGCAGCCAGCAAACAAACTGGCCAATCAGAGCCAAACATCATTCGATTTGGCGTGAAGGATTTAGTTATGTGCTCAAGGTATGGCCAGATTCTTCCAATTCTTCCAATCTGCCTCAGTAAATAATCCAGAAACCTTAACCACCACATTCTCAAAGCTTGCTAACTCAGTGATTTGATCTGCCCAAGGCTGCATATCGCCTTTTGCTATATATGGCTTAGAGATATGGTCTAAAACAAACTTAGTATTTGGGCATGCTTTGACTAGATCTATTGCAGCTCTCATATGTGGCGTCTTGGTTAACAAGTCATAGACCAAGCCACGCTTGCCAAGCTCTTGCACATTCTTAATAACCTGTGGCTTTGAAAGATACTTAACATCCTCATAATCATGGGCAATATCTCTTATGCCAACTAAATATTTAAAGCCACGCAAAGGCTGGTAGGAATCAAGATGGGAGATTGCATCTTCGGCGTCAATTTTTAGAAATCCAACTACACCCGCAACTAAATCATCTGTATCTGCAAGCTCAAGTAACTCTGGAGTTTCATCATAATTTGTAACTGTCTGAACCACCACAGTTTTATCAATACCGCAACCGGTAATGGCCTGCCTTAAATCATTAATAGAGAAATTCTTCTTGATTGGGTTTAGTGCTTCGCCAACCATCCATCCTTGCTCACGTACTGATAGATCCCATACGTGATGGTGTGAATCAATTCTCATTGTCGACTCGCTCTCTGTTTTGGTCAATAACTTATGTTAGATGAAAAACCTCTGGAATTTCATGCCACCATTCATTTTCACTTTTTTGTGGCACAGGATTTTGCATAGGGGCGGTTACTTTCCACCAATCTTGAGTTATTGGATCAGCTGCGATCATTGCCATGTCAGCTTCATAATCTGATCCGCTGTACTCCATATAAGAAAAAAGCATATTCTCATGACGAAAGATAGAAAACTTTGTGACATTAGCTCGCTTAAGTGTTGCTAAAACCCCAGGCCAAACATCGGCATGAATTCGTTCATACTCAGCAATCTGATCTGGCTTAACCCCAATTACTGAACCAATTCTTTTAATTTCCAAGTTATCCCTTTCCTTATTTGAATATCGTATAGGATTTTAAGCAGTAAACGAATAGGTTAGATAATTTTTAAGGGGAGCAGATGCCAAAGATAATCGGATTCAAGACCACCGATGTTCGCTTTCCAACCTCTCGTGGTTTAGATGGCTCAGATGCCATGAATCAAGATCCGGATTACTCAGCTGCTTATTTAGAACTTAAAACAGATGATCCTAATTTGTCAGGATATGGCTTAGTTTTCACAATCGGGCGAGGCAATGACCTTCAGTGCGCAGCAATTGATTTGTTAGCAACTTATGCAGTTGGAAGAGAAGTTTCAGATCTAGCTAAATCAATGGGAGATTTTGCAAAATCTTTAGTTCGAGATTCACAGATGCGCTGGCTTGGACCTGAAAAAGGTTTAACTCATATGGCAGCCGGAGCTGTAATAAATGCAGCATGGGATCTTGTTTGTAAAGTAAGTGGAAAGCCACTTTGGAAGCATCTTTCAGATTTATCTCCACAAGAAATAGTTGATTTAGTTGATTTCAGATATATCTCAGATGCAATTACGCCCAGTGAGGCACTTGAAATTCTTAACAAAGCTCAAGTAAACCGAGCTAAAAATGAAGCAAATCTAATCGCAAATGGTCTACCTGCTTATACAACTACACCAGGTTGGCTTGGTTACACAGATGAGAAAATGGTTCGATTAGCCAAACAAGCAGTTGCTGATGGCTTTAAATTAATTAAATTAAAATGTGGTGTATCACTAGAAGATGATAAGCGAAGATTAAAGCTAGCAAGGGATGCAATTGGGCCAGATGTGAAGCTAGCCATTGATGCTAATCAAGTCTGGGATGTTAATGAGGCAATTAGCTGGATTAATTCCTTAGGGGATGTGAATCTTCATTGGGTTGAGGAGCCAACTAATCCAGATGATGCGGTTGGTCATGCAACGATTGCAAAGGCGATCGCACCCGTAAAGGTTGCAACTGGGGAACATGTAACAAATCGAATTATTTTTAAACAGATGATGCAATCCAAATCTTTATCATTTGTGCAGATTGATGCATCTAGAGTTGCCGGCGTAAATGAAAACATCGCCATTATTTTGATGGCAGCAAAATTTGGCTTACCAGTTTGCCCACATGCTGGTGGCGTGGGTTTGTGTGAGATGGTTCAGCACCTGGCAATGTTTGATTATGTTGCCGTGGGTGGAGAAAATCCAGATCGAGTAGTGGAGTTTGTTGATCATCTGCATGAACACTTTGTTGTACCAACTGATATTAAGAATGCAAGATATATGCCACCGCTCAAAGCAGGCGCTGGCGCGCAGATGTTTGATAAATCTGTTTCAGACTTTTCCTACCCAGAAGGCCCAGAATGGATTGGCCACATCTAGCCTGTTTGTCCACATTCTGGGAAAGCTGCTCTAAATTAGTTTTTGTGGATTTATCTGTGCTTAATTTAAGCGCAAAATTACAGTTTTGTTATCTCACAAGGCGCTTAACATGTTGATTTAATGCTCAAATAGGAGAAGGCTCTGGCCAACCGTATTCCCGTGGGTTTAATAAAACTGCATGGGGGTTTAGCAAATAACCGAAAGGAAATTAATGAAGAAATCATTACTAGCGTCACTGGCAGCAGTTGCGCTACTTCTAACAGGTTGTTCAAGTTCATCTGACTCTGCAGGCGGAGATGGAGAATTTGGTTCAATCAAGGTAGCACTTGTTCCAGGTGGAGCTCACCCTTATTTCCAACCATGGAAAGATGGCGGAGCAGCCGCTGTATCTGAATTCGGAATTGGCGGAACAGAATTCAATGAGACTGGTGAATGGGATCAAACCAAGCACAATGCAGCAATTGATGCGATGGCAGCTCAAGGCTATAACGCATTTGGTGTATTCGGTGTTTCACCAACAGATATCAACACAACATTTAAGGGTCTAAAGGAAAAGGGCTTCGCAGTTGGTTCCCTTGCTTCATGCCCAGGTGGATATGACATTGTTAATGAGCCACAGAAAAACTCAGCAGACTTCTGCTTGAGTACTGACACTGGCAAAGCTGCATATCTTGCTGCAAGCGCTGTAATTGCTGAGATGGGTGGCAAGGGAAATCTTGTTCACTTAACTGGTAACGCAGTAGATGCAAACACAATCCGTCGTATGGATGGTGTTAAGCAAGCAATCGCAGAGACTGGTGGAAAAGTTAAACTTCTAACCACAATCACTGACATTGACTCAGATCTACAGTCAGCAACAAAGGCTGTAACAGATCTTCTAGCAGCAAAGGGCAAGCAGATTAACGGCATCGTTACAACTGCTTACAACCCAGCTGTTGCTGCAACTGATGGAGTTTCATCAACTAAACTTCCAATCAAGGTTATTGCAATTGACGATGACCAAAAGATCTTGGATGCAATTAAGTCTGGTGTAATTTCTGGAACAGTTGTTCAGAATCCTTGGGGACAAGGTTATGTTGGATCATGGGTTCTTTCAGCACTTGGTAGCAAGAAGTGCACCATGAATACACCTGGTCTATACGTAGACTCCGGTTCATTCTTGGTAACAAAGGACAACGTTGATACCTACAACGAAACACGTCAGGCTACTTCAAAGGAAATCCTTGCGGCTTTCCAGAACGAGTACATGACCTGTAAGTAAAAAGTAAGTTCAGGTTGGGCGATCAGGTTTACTCCTGATCGCCCTTCCGCAATTAGATACGATTTAAGATTCTTTTCTTAGAAAGGACTTTTTCAGTTGAGCATAATCACCAACGCCGAAGCCTTTCTGATTGATATTCCAGTTGAAACAGTTAGAACTGATTCAGTTCAAGCATTTTTAAAACAAGAGACTTTATTTGTAAAAATCACAACCGCTGATGGAAATACCGGTGTTGGCTATAGCTACACAATTGGTACTGGCGGTACCGCAGTACTTGCCATGCTGCGCGATTACTTAGTACCTAAATTAAAGGGAATGGATAGCGCCCGAGTTGAAAAAGTTTGGCATGATATTTACTACTCCACTAGAGCAACTGAGACAGGAGCTATTACATCGCTCGCCGTTGCTGCAATTGATACCGCAATTTGGGATTTAAAATGCAAGCGCGAAGGGCAAAGTTTGGCGGTAGCAGCTGGAGGTTTCAAAGATCGAGTTCCCCTTTATGACACAGAGGGTGGCTGGCTTCATCTAACAACTGAGGAGTTGGTAGCAGGCGCGGTTGAGTCTAAGAAAAAAGGTTGGCCAGGTGTAAAGCTAAAGGTTGGTAAACCAAAGGCGCATGAAGATGTTGAAAGATTGATGGCAGTTAGAGAAACTGTTGGAAAAGATATGCACATCATGGTCGATGCCAACACCTCATTTACAGTTGCTGAAGCTGTAAAGCGTGCTAAAGCATTTGAGCCCATTGATTTATTTTGGCTTGAGGAACCACTTCCTGCTGATGATGTAACAGGTCATGCTAGGTTGGCACAATCAACCAGCATTCCAATTGCAGTTGGTGAAACTATGTACTCTGCAATGCAATTTCAACAATATCTTCATCAAAATGCAGTTGGCATTGTGCAAGTTGATGTTGCTCGGGTTGGTGGAATTACGCCATGGCTAAAGGTTGCTCATATGGCAGAGAGTTTTAATGTAAAAGTATGTCCACACTTTTTAATGGAGATTCATGTCAGTCTGGCTGCTGCTATTCCAAATGGTTTATATGTTGAGCATATTCCACAGCTTCGTGGCGTAACAAAGAGTGAGATAAAGATTGAAAAGGGTATGGCTTTAGCCCCAACCTCCGTAGGATTAGGTATCGATTGGGACTTTGATGCTATAGAAAATAAGCGGGTGAAGATTTGAAGATTAAGTCAGTCTTAAATGATCAGCGAGTAGTACTAACACTTCTAACCGCTGCATTGTTTATATTTTTTGGCATACAAAATCCAGCTTTTTTCAATGTTGATTTTGTTATCTATCCACTACTTCGAGATGGTGCCACCTTAACGGTAATTGGTTTAGCCCAACTATGCGTACTTTCAATTGGTCACTTGAATTTAGCAGTTGGCAGAATGGCCGCAGTTTCAGCATTGGTTGCTGGAGCTTCTTATCAATACTGGGGATTAAGTTTGGTGCAGGGTGCAATTCTTGGCGTTTTGGCGGGCGCGTTACTTGGTGCAATCACTGGCTGGATAATTGTTAAATCACAGGTCAATGCATTTATTGTTACCTTAGCGATGGATTTCGCTCTCCTTGGTTTAGTTACCTTTATCTACGTCACCTTTACTGGCGCAACTGCAGCCTTTACGACCAAACCAGAGGGCATGGATTTTTGGCGAAGTAAATCACTTGGAGATATTTGTTTGGGACCAATTTGCGGACCAAGCGCGATACCAATGATGTTGGTGCCAGCAATTATTTGTTTGATATTAGTTGGTTTTATGTTCTCCAAAACCAGATTGGGTCGAGAGTTACTTTCAACTGGCTCGAATTTAAGAGCTGCAAAATTATCTGGTATTCCAACTGAAAATCGGGTTTTGACAGCGCATATTTTTTCTGGGGCATTGGCAGGAATTGGTGGCTTGATGCTTGCCTACACAAACGGCTCATTTACCGCGGCAATTGGCAGCCAAGTTATGTTGCCATCTTTCTTAGGTCCAGTTTTAGGTGGCACATTGTTAGCAGGAGGAGCGGTTGCCGTCTTGGGAACATTTATTGGCACCATGTTGACCTTAGTTATACGCCAAGGTTTATCAGTTCAGGGAATTGGGTTGGAAACCTTAAATATTGCACTAGGACTAGTTCTCTTAGCTGCATTATCTGTTGGTCAGATTCAAAAGATGTTTACCTCCTTTAAATTGCGAGCGAAAAAATGAAGCTACCTTTCTTTTTTAGAAACCGGATGACAGAGGTTTCACTAACCGTAATATTTATTCTTGGCTTCTTAGCCCTCGTTGCCACCTCAAATGGTGTCTTCTTAAGCAGGGCCTCGCTTCAAGGATTTTTAACTTACCTTGCTGTTCCAATCACTATTGGTCTAGCGCAAATGGTTGTGCTCTGTATTGGTCAGATGAATCTTGCAGTTGGCACAATGGGTGGGGTTACCTGCGCCATCATGGCGGTGTTAATGGCAGATCACAATGTGCCAATCGCAATTGCAATTCCAATCGGATTACTCTCTGCCACATTAATGGGTGCGATAAATGGTGCCTTAGTGGTTTTAACTCAATTAAATGGATTTATTATCACCCTAGGTACATACACGATTTTGCTTGGCTTCCAGTATAGATTGGTAAAGACCTTTACCATTGATAAGTATCCAGCTTCTCTTCCTGAGTTTGGTAAGAAAGCTTTTATTGGTTTTCCTTATATTTTAGTTATTGCCATTATTACCGCAATTTTACTCTCACTATTTTTCAGCCGAACTATTATGGGAAGAAGAATTTTGGCAACAGGTGGAAATCCATTAGCTGCTCGACTATCTGGAGTTTCTAATAACAGATCAGTATTCATAGCTCACACCTTATCTGGCTTACTGATTGGTGTGGCATCTGTAATTACCATTGCATCACTTCCTGGTATTAACCGATCAATTGGTGGTGATTGGTTACTAGCATCCTTTGCCGCACCAATTATTGGTGGTGTTTTAATGTCTGGTGGCACGATTGCAATTTATGGCACAGTTATTGCAGCTGCTGTGGTTCGATTAGTTGATATTGCAAGGGCGCAGTACTCACTTGATCCAAGCATCGTTTCCCTTAGCGTTGGTGTTGTAACACTGTCTACTGTGGCATTAAGTGAATGGCGACGTCGACGAACTGAACGAGCCAATGAGGGAATAAAGGCATCGCAATGAGCGCTGAATTATTAATCAATAAGGTATCTAAGGAGTTTCCTGGCGTACTGGCACTTAATGCGGTCAACTTAACTCTTACCGGCGGCACAGTTCACGCTCTACTTGGCGAGAATGGCGCTGGTAAATCAACTTTAATTAAAATCATTACCGGAGTTTATGTTGCAGATTCTGGCTCCATGAAGGTAAATGGAGAAGAGAAAAGCTTTAATAATCCAATTGAATCAACTGAGGCTGGCATTGCAGTGGTTCACCAAGAGAGAAATTTAATTCCAGAGTTCTCAGTAGAAGAAAATATAACTCTCCATAAGCCCCCATTGAAGTTTGGGGTAATTGATAGAGCTGAGCGAACTCGGCTGGCAAAACAAGCACTTCAAACCCTTGGCTTTGAAATTGATTTAAATGAGCGGGTAAAGAATCTATCGGTTGCTCAGATGCAATTAGTTGAGATTGCTAAGGCGCTAGTTACAAATGCCAAGATCATCTTGCTTGATGAACCCACCGCATCAATTACCGGCAGTGAAACTAAGAAACTATTTGATGTGGTTCGAAAGCTAAAGGAGCAAGGCACAGCAGTTTTGTTTGTGAGCCATAAGCTTGAAGAGGTCTATGAAATATGTGACACAGTTACTGTGTTAAGAGATGGCATAAGTGTTTTGGAGTCAAAACCTTTATCAGAGTATAAACAAGGTGAAATCGTGGACTTAATGGTTGGCCGCCACTTAGCTGAGCGAAAAAATGTCATTCGTAAAATCGATCGAAGCAAAAAACCCGTAATTGAGTTAAAGAATCTATCAACTGCCTTAGGGCATAGAAATATAAATCTAAGCCTTTATCCAGGTGAGGTTCTTGGAATGTATGGCTTAGTTGGTGCTGGTCGTAGTGAGTTAGCTAGATCAATTCTTGGATTACACGCCGTAACTAGTGGTCAGATATTGCTTAATGGCGAAGAGGTAAAGATTAAAAACTTCCGCGATGCACTTCATAAATTCAGGATTGGTTATGTAACTGAGAACCGTAAGGAAGAGGGCTTATTTCTTGATTTTCCCGTCAGAAAAAATATATCAGTAACAATTCTTTCTAAAATCTTACAAAAACTCTCAGTAATTAATCCTAAAAAAGAGGATGATGTTGCCAGCAAGTATGTGGATCGCCTTGGCATTAAGGTTGTAGATAACAACCAATTAGCACTAACACTTTCTGGTGGAAACCAACAAAAAGTTTCAGTATCAAAATGGCTAGCAGCTGAGACGAAAATTTTGGTAATCGATGAGCCAACTGTTGGTGTGGATGTAAGAACTAAAGCCTCATTCCATGAACTTATTACTCAATTAGCTGATGAAGGATTATCAATTATTTTGATTTCAAGTGATTTAGCTGAGATGGTCGCAGTTGCTGATCGAATTTTAGTAATGCGCCGTTATGAACTGGCGGGAGATTTGGATAACAGTAAGGATTATCAGAGTATGTCTAGATCAATTATGAATAGCATTCAAGCAAGTTAAAAATGATCAAGTCAAAGCGACAATTTCCAGATCTGCCACATTTTGCATCATTAATTGAGTGGAAACTTCCTTCACTTTTTAGAACCAGAACCAAACTTGGACGGGCTTTAACAATTAATGATTTGGCAAAGATTGCCAAAAAGAAAGTTCCCAAAGTTGTCTTTGATTATGTTGAAGGTTCAGCTTTAGATGAGGTTAGTTACGCAAGATCTAAAGCCGCATTTGATCAAGTTGAATTTACTGCTCATACCTTGAGAGATGTTTCCAAGGTTGATCCATCAATTGAAATATTTGGCAAAAAAGTTGATCTACCTATCTTGTTTTCACCCACTGGCTACACCAGATTTATGTATCACGTGGGAGAGCCTGCGGTGGCAAATGTGGCAGCAAAAAATAATCTAATTTATTCACTATCCACCATGGGCACTACCTCACCAAAAGAGTTGGCAGATCAAGTACCAAATGCTCGTAGATGGTTTCAGTTATATGTGATGCAAAATCGCAAAGATAGTTTGTCTGTTATAAAGCAGGCCAAGGATTCTGGCTTTGAAGCCTTAATTCTGACTGTAGATACGCCAGTTAGCGGACTTCGCATTAGAGATATAAAGAATGGTTTAACAATCCCACCTCGAATTAGATTAAGTACCGTCTTTGCGATTGCCAGAAAACCAATTTGGTGGCTGAACCTGTTTACCACTAAAAAGTTGGAGTTTGCAGCCTTTAGAGGTTGGAATAAATCATTAGTTGAATTAGCAGCTGCCATATTTGATCCAGCAACTAAATTTGAAGATGTTAAATGGCTGCAATCTGTTTGGAGTGGTCCAATAATTGTGAAGGGTATTCAAAATTTAGAGGATGCTAAAAAATTAGCAAAAATGGGAGTGGATGGAATTATCCTTTCAAACCATGGTGGTCGGCAATTAGAAAAGGGGCCAGTACCACTTGAGTTGCTTCCTGAGGTTGTAAAGGCAGTTGGTAAGAAGGTTGA
>JBEAVA010000162.1:0-2522 GCA_041161165.1 Actinomycetota bacterium | reverse complement strand
GCTGCGTCCCAATTAACTTCGCCAGCATATAAAACTGCATTTCGTCCCTTGCCGATATCAACGAAGGCAGCTTCCATTGAAGGTAAAACGTTCTGAACTTTTCCAAGATAGACGTTTCCAACATAGGAGATATTGCTATTGCGATTGACGTAGTGCTCAACTAAAACCTTGTCTTCCAAAATTGCAATCTGAGTTCTATCGCCTTGCTGGCGAACTAACATCTCACGATCTACAGATTCACGTCTTGCAAGAAATTCAGCATCAGTAAGGATTGTGCCGCGACGACGATTTTCACGATAATCGTTATATCTAGGTTTATCTCGTCCTCTATCTCTATCGCGATCTTTAAAGCGACGAGGTGGGCGATCAAAGCTCTTCTTCTCTCTAACCGGCTTTTCCTGAACCGGACGAGGCTCGCGTACTTTAACTACAGTTAATACGCCAGAAAAATGTCCTGGTCTTGATTTACCTTCAAAGATATTTCCTACCGAGCCAGCTTCTATCTTTTCAATTTGTCCTGGGTAAATATCTGATTCAGATGGTGAGAATATTGCCGTTGCTCCAGCTTCTTGAGCCATTTGTAAGTCTTGTTCAAAACTTTTTGGATAATTTTCTAAATCTGCCTTATTTTCAAATTGCAGAGGATTCACAAAAATACTAACAATTACTTTTTCGCCAAGATTTTTACCTAATTTGATTAAGGATTGATGGCCAGCATGAAGTGCTCCCATGGTCGGAACTAATACATCCCATTTTTGGCGCGACAAATCATCGACAGATTTAATGACTTCAATCATGGCTCCAGTCCTTTCCGGGTACCGGGCTAGAGGAAGAGTTTAACTTGCGCTTTGAATTGATGCCAATAGAGTTTTTACTGCACCAACTCCAGGGATAACACCTTCTGGATCAATGGCTAACCATGGTTTTAAAACAAACTCCCTTGATTGCGCCAGCGGATGGGGCAGCTTTAAGAAAATTGAATCAACTACTTGTTCACCATGCACTATTAAATCTAAGTCAATAATTCTTGGGCCCCATTTAACCTCGCGCACCCGACCCATTTGATCCTCTATTTTAAGTAATTCGGTTAAGAGATTTTCAGGAGTTAACAGACACTCACCAATAACTACGGCATTAATGAAATCATCTTGGATTGGCCCACCAACGGGTTTAGTTTCAATATATGGAGAGACTTTAATATCTTGTAAAAGATTCTCTAGATGAGTAATAGCAATATCTAAATTCAACTTCCTATTTTCAAGGTTTGAACCAAGAGCAATTACTGCCTTCATCTACTTCTTTCAATTTCAACTTGAATATCCTTAAAATTTAATTTGATTGGCGCTTTTGGTTTATGGACTGTCACTTTCACCGACTTTACTTTCTTAAAATCTTTGAGGATTTTAATCGCAATATTCTCCGCTAAACTCTCGATTAATTTTTGAGGTTTACCAGTTATTTGATCATTAATTACCATTGCAACTTGCGCGTAATTAACAGTTTTGCTTAGATCATCATTTAGTCTAGAAAGTGTCAGCCTTAGCTCAACATCCACGATAAATTTTTGGCCACGCTTTTGTTCACTTTCTAATACGCCATGAAATCCTTTTGCTTTTACGCCAACAATTCTTATCAGATCGCTCACTTTCGAAGCCTTTCCATAACAGAGATTGCATCTTGATGAGCTTTTACGGCATGGGTGCGCACACCCCAAACTTTAAGCCTTGCAAGTTCAGTAGTTAGTGCAATGGTGGCCGCTTCTCGTTTGTCTGGTTCAGATGCATTCACTAATTCACCCAGAAATCTTTTGCGTGAGGCACCGATTAATAATGGGTAGCCAAGTAGTTGGAATCTTTCAATATTTCTTAGTATTTCCCAATTATGTTCACTCTCTTTGGCAAAACCAATTCCTGGATCCAAGATGATTTGTTCTGGATCAATTCCTACTTTTAGTAACTCTGAAACTCGTTCATCTAATTCATCTTTTACTTCTTTGACCACATCTTTATATACAGCTTTTTTCTGCATATCTTTTGAATGTCCACGCCAATGCATCGCTATGTATTGAACCTTTGGATGTTGAGCAATTAATGGGGCCATATTCTTATCAGCTAACCCACCGCTAACATCATTTATATAGCTAGCACCAGCAGCAATTGCCTGTTTTGCTACCTCAGATCGCATGGTGTCAACACTTACTACCGCGCCATCTTTTACCAACTCAGTAACTACGGGGATAACTCTTGCTAATTCCTCTTCTTGACTTACTCGATCAACCCCTGGCTTAGTAGATTCACCACCAACATCAATTATGTCCGCACCTTCTGCAATCAATCTTCGCCCTTGTGTAATTGCATCCTCTTTAGATAAATACTTTCCACCGTCAGCAAATGAATCTGGTGTTATGTTTAAAATTCCCATTACTAAAGTACGAGACATTATTACTACCTGCTTTGATTAATAAGTGAGATTGCTTCAGCCCTAGTTGCAGGATTTAACAGCTGACCTCGAACAGCACTTGT
>JBEAVA010000161.1:0-2534 GCA_041161165.1 Actinomycetota bacterium | reverse complement strand
CCAAAAGATCATGATGTTTTCGCACCCGGGGATGAATTGCTATTTGTAGCATCAGCTAAGGCTGAGGAAAAACTAAAGTCCTGCTTTATCTAATTAACTTTAGTAGTAGGAGTTTTTCTTAAGATTTGCCAGGTTCCCCAAGCGGTTAATATAAATAACGGATATCCCATTAGTAATCGAGCCGTTCCTAAAACATTAATATTTCCACTCTTATAAAGTGGGTATTGAACAATTAATCTGGCGGCAAACATTGCTACCCAAAGCCAACCAGCTTTTATGTAGGCATTTAAGCGAGCAGGATCCTTTCGCCACAACAAGTTCTCTCCCAAAATTGGTCCGAGCATTACACCCAAAATTGGCCATTTAACTAAATTTGTAATTGCATAAAGCAGACCATATGCAGCGTTAATCCATAACCCAGGCAGGTAAAAATCTGCAGCATTGCCAGTTCGTTTTGAAATCAAAGCACAAATTCCAACACCTATTAATCCAGAAAAAGCATGCTGAATTGTCTCTCGCTTTATTAAGCGAAGCAGGGTGAGCAGTATCGAAAGTGCAACCGCTGCGTAGAGCGCGGTATCTACATCCTTGCCGGAGATATTAAAAACTATTAAGAAAACTAAAGCTGGTAGACCAGAATCAATCAACCCACGCTTGCCACCTAAGGCATTTAATACTTTGTCTTTATCCTCATTATGCCCTTGGTAACTCATGCGCCAGTTGATCCAAATCCGCCGGTGGCACGTTCTGAACCAGGTAGTTCAGTAACCTCAACAAACTGTGCCCGTTCAACTTTTTGAATTACAAGTTGGGCTATGCGATCTCCTTTTTTAAATGAAACAGATTCTGTTAAATCATGATTAATCAAAATAACCTGTAATTCACCACGAAAACCAGCATCAACAGTTCCTGGCGTATTGACCATCGATATTCCATGTTTAATTGCTAGCCCAGATCTTGGATGAACCAATGCAACATAACCATTTGGCAAGGCAATACTTATTCCAGTAGGGATTAACATCCGCTCACCGGGTTTAATTGTGAAATCAATTCTGGTTGCTAAATCGGCCCCAGCATCCCCACCCTTTGCATAAGAAGGCATTGGCACACTGGGATCCAACCGTTTGATCAATACTTGCATCATGGATTGATATCAAAATCTGGATCAACAAATGCCATTAATTCTGGATGCTCAACCAAATGATCCTTATATTGCTCAGTTAAATTTTTAATAAAATGCTCCATTGGAACTGCAATAAACAGAGCCGATGCTTTGACAGCGATCTCACCCGTTGGTGAATCTAATCTTCCCTCAGCTTGGGTATAAATCTTTCGACCAGATTGTCCAGTAATTCTGGCATCAATAAAAAGGGTACGACCCATTGGTACTGGTAATAAAAAGTCTGTCTCTAATCGACCAGTAACAGCTGGAGTTCTAATTAACCACATCAATTTACCCAGCGCTTCATCAAAGGCAAGTGAGAGCAATCCGCCATGGGCAAGACCAGGAGCTCCTTGATGATTTTCAGTTACGGTGAATTTTCCAGATAGATCTAACTCTTTTCCAGCAAATGCAATTAAGTGCAATCCAGTTTTATGTAATTCACCACAGCCAAAGCAATATCCAAAATGTGAAGGAATCTGTGAACCAATTGCTGGCGCCTTTGGATGGCGAACCGGCATCACCGCATCTGCAGGTGGAGTGGTGGATGCAATACGTGCCATTGGTAAAGCGTATCCTTTATCTCATGGCTAGATCTAATTCCAACTCTGAGTTTGCTGAGCGAATAAATTGGCCAGTGTGGTTGTGGTTATTTCTTGCGATGATAACCGCCTCGATTTTTCTAACCTTTTGGGCACCCTTTGGCAATCTAGTCGCAATTGTTGTTTGCATCCTAGTATCTGCCACTTTGATTTATAGCGCGAAAAAATCAGTACTTGAAATTGTTGTAATAAACAATTGGCTCTACGTTGGAAATGCCAAGATAGATTGCAAGCACATTAAGAAAGTCACCGCTTTGCCAAGGGAAGAATTCTTAAAACTTCGTGGCCAAAATGCAGACCCTGCCGCTTTTAATGCAACACGTTTTTGGGTTTCAACTGGCGTGAAGGTGGAATTAAAAGATAAGAATGATCCAACCCCTTATTGGCTTATCGCATCTAGAAAACCAAAACAGCTTGCAGCAGCTTTAAATTAATCGCAATCGCGACAAACAGCTTTTGGACCTTCACCTCGTGCGCGTTGGTTAATATGCTTAACTAGGAAGCAGCGACTGCAGGTAAATTCATCCTCTTGCTTTGGTACAACCTTTACCGTTAACTCTTCGCCAGATAAATCAGCACCAGGTAATTCAAGATTTTCAGCTGCCTCTGCTTCATCAATATCTACCTGTCCAGATTGAGCATCAGCACGTCGAGCTTTTAATTCCTCTAACGATTCTTCATGTAACTCTTCATCGGTTTTCCGGGGGGTGTCGTAATCGGTTGCCATCATCCACCTCCTCTTAAAAATTAAGTAAAACTATTTCGATCTC
>JBEAVA010000160.1:2542-3111 GCA_041161165.1 Actinomycetota bacterium | reverse complement strand
AGATCCATCCTTGCACAAAATTTTTGACCAAATTATGAAAGAATTTGAGTTGACTGTAAAGGAATTGTTGTTACTGACAAATGAAATAGAGATTTTGGGTAACCAACCAATTTTGGCGCGCACTTTGCAGATTCGAGATACTTACTTAGCTCCTATTCAACTTCTTCAAATTTCTTTGCTAAAAAGAGTCCGCGCCCAATCAGAGCCTGATCAATTGCTTGCAAGAGCGCTGTTACTGACCATAAATGGTGTTGCGGCGGGATTGCGTAACACTGGGTGAGTAGGCTCAGATTAGGTTTGGACAGGAGTCAAATTGGCTAAGCAATTTATATATCCATTTACATTTGGAGACAAAAGCCAATCTGATTTATTAGGCGGTAAAGGTGCAAACATTGCCGAAATGGTTCAAATGGGTTTACCTGTTCCGCCTGGGTTCACAATAACTACTGAAGCTTGTCGTGAATTTCTTTCTAGCGGAGCAGTTCCTGCGCAATTAACCGAACAAATTCACAAATCGCTTTCAAATTTAGAGAAAGCTGTTGGTAAGAATTTTGGAGATCCTTCAAATC
>JBEAVA010000160.1:0-2537 GCA_041161165.1 Actinomycetota bacterium | reverse complement strand
CAGTAAGGTCTGGCGCTAAACACTCAATGCCAGGAATGATGGAGACCGTCTTAAATGTAGGTATAACTCCAGAAGTTGCAGAAGCTCTGGCTCAATCTTCTGGCAACCAAAGATTTGCCTGGGATTCATACCGCAGATTCATCGATATGTTTGGTCGAATAGTTTGCGATTTGCCAGATGAGATTGTTCATAAAATCGAAAATTCTTTTTTACTCAAAGCTAATGCAAAAGTTGTTGCGGATTTGCCTGTTGAAAGCCTTAAGGAATTAGCTCAACAATTAATTCTGGCAATCCAGGAACACACTGGCCAAGATTTTCCTAAGAACCCAATAGATCATTTAACCCAGTCGATTGAGGCAGTATTTAGATCTTGGAATTCAGAACGCGCTCAGTTGTATCGCAGAAGAGAAAGAATTCCTTCAGACCTTGGCACAGCTGTGAATATCCAGTCAATGGTTTTTGGAAACCTAAGTGATGATTCTGGAACGGGAGTTGCCTTTACCCGAAATCCAGCCACTGGCGAAAAAGGAAGCTATGGAGATTATTTAGATAAAGCTCAGGGTGAGGATGTAGTTGCTGGTATCAGAAACACGATGTCGCTTGCAGATATGGCTAAGAAAGAACCAATCGTTCACGCAGAGTTGGAACGATTAATGAAAACGCTTGAAGATCATTACCGAGACTTATGTGATATCGAGTTCACGGTCGAGCGCGGAAAATTATGGATATTGCAAACGCGAGTAGGCAAAAGAACTGCTGAAGCAGCATTTCGTATTGCAACTCAATTAGTTGATGAAGGAAAGATTTCAATGGATGAAGCGTTATTGCGCACAGGCGGCGACCAGCTTGCACAATTAATGTTCCCACAATTTGATTTATCAGAAAGTCGAAATTTAATTGCAACTGGAATTCCGGCTTCTCCTGGTGCCGCCGTTGGTGAAGTGGTTTTTGACTCAAAACGTGCCTTTGATCTTGCTAAAAATGGACGAAAAGTTATTTTAGTCAGAAGAGAAACAAGTCCTGATGACTTAGTTGGAATGGTTGCTGCCGAGGGTATTTTAACTAGTCGTGGTGGTAAAACGTCTCATGCAGCAGTAGTAGCACGAGGTATGGGTAAGACAGCAGTATGTGGAACTGAAAGTATTTCAGTTGATGAAAAGATGTTGCAGTTTACTGTTGGTGATCAAGTGGTACGAGAGGGTGAAGTTATTTCAATCGATGGCAGTACGGGTTGTGTCTATTTAGGTGAAATATCTGTCACGCAATCTCCAGTGACTTCCTATCTTGAAGGAAAATTGTCAGCGACCGCAAAGGATGCAACTGCTGTTGTAAAAGCAGTTGATCGCATACTTCAGCATGCTGATGAGATTAGAAAGCTTTCTGTTCGTGCTAATGCAGATACTCCAGAGGATGCACAACGAGCAAGAACTTTAGGAGCAGAAGGAATAGGTTTATGTAGAACTGAACATATGTTTCTTGGCGCTCGCAGAAGTTTTGTTGAACGTGTGGTTTTGGCTGAAGATGAAACTGAGCAAAATTTAGTAATTTCTGAGATGCAGCCTCTGCAACAAGCAGATTTTGTTGGAATTCTTAAAGCCATGTCTGGTTATCCAGTTACGGTAAGACTTCTAGATCCACCACTTCATGAATTTCTCCCTGATCTTGCAAGCTTAAGTGCTGAAATGGCAACTGCTGAAGCGCTAAACACCACAATTACCACTAGAGACAAAGCCATCTTTGCCGCAGTAAAACGATTGCATGAAGCAAATCCTATGTTGGGGCTAAGAGGTGTTCGACTTGGCATATTAATTCCAGAGCTATTTAAAATGCAGGTAAGAGCACTTGTTTTAGCAAGCATTGAGGTTAGAAAAGCTGGGTTTGATCCAAAGCCTGAATTGATGATTCCCCTTGTTGCAACTCAAAGGGAGTTGTTATACCTACGTGAAACACTTGAATCTGAAATTAAGAAAACATTAATGGGTGCTGATTTAGATATGCCAATTGGAACAATGATTGAAACACCTAGAGCTGCAATAACTGCAACTCGCCTAGCTGATTACGCTGACTTTTTCTCATTTGGAACAAATGATTTAACTCAACTTACTTGGGCATTTAGTAGGGATGATGTTGAGTCAACCTTTCTGCCACGATATTTGGATTTAGAGTTATTACCATTTAATCCATTTGAATCATTAGATCAGGATGGGGTTGGATAGCGCTATGACAAGTAGGCAAGATATTAGCGCTATGCGCCGCCAGTATGGCGAGGTGGGATTGGTAGAAAGTGATCTGCCAAGTGAGCCACTGGCTTTGTTTAATACCTGGCTTAAAGATGCTGTAGCTAATGAACCGATCTGTATAAATTCTCTGCGTTTGATGACCATGGTTTTAATTTTAATGGTGGTTGTCGGATTGTTTGGATGTACGATTTGGAATGTACGATTTACGATTTCATTAAATTAAAAGATTAAGTAATTATGATAATTGGAAAAAAACATTAGAAGATATTTATAAAGATAATCTTCAATTTGTAATCA
>JBEAVA010000159.1:0-2541 GCA_041161165.1 Actinomycetota bacterium | reverse complement strand
AACCCGCCTACAATTTCGCCCCCGGCGCTTGTATTAGGTCATGATTTTTCATGCCTTAATTCGGGACGAAGGGCAGTAGCTCAATTGGCTAGAGTTGCCGTCTCCAAAGCGGCCGGTTGGGGGTTCGAGTCCCTCCTGCCCTGCAAGTAATTGGTAAGAAGTTGTAAGAAGGAAAGATAACGAGTAAAGGAAAAGGTAGATGAGCGAAGAGATCGTCTCAACTGAAGAAGCCAAGGGCATCTTCGGTCGCATTGGCCTGTTCTATCGCCAAGTTATCTCCGAGTTAAGCAAAGTTGTTTGGCCAACTCGTAATCAACTCACAACGTACACAGCTGTAGTTTTAGTTTTCGTTGGATTTATCATTTTAGTAGTTTCAACATTTGATTTTATATTGACCAAATTAACTTTCTGGGTTTTTGGCTAAGGCGAATAGGAAAAATGATGTCAATTGATACGCCAGCGAATCCACCAGTGGATGCATTTGAAGCAGCCTTGGCAGTTACTGAGACAGCGCCGGTAATTGAAGAGGTCATCGCACCGGTAATTGAAGATGTGGTGGAAGAGAGCGCAGTTGAGGAAAATGATGAGAATGCTGAGTTTAGAGCCGCCCTTCGCAGCGCCCCAGGTGAGTGGTTTGTTGTTCACTCCTACGCCGGATATGAAAAGAAGGTTAAAGGAAATTTAGTAAACCGAATCCAATCTTTAAATATGGAGGACTACATATTTCAGATTGAGGTTCCAGAGGAAGAGGTTCGTGAACTTAAGAATGGCGCGATCAAGGTTGTAAAGCGCAATGTATTCCCTGGCTACGTATTGGTGCGCATGGAGTTAACTGATGAATCTTGGTCATGTGTAAGAAACACTCCAGGAGTGACTGGCTTTGTTGGCAACGCACATCATCCATCACCACTTACCTTGGCTGAGGTTGAGAACATTCTTGCACCACGTCCATTGAAGAAGGATGGCAAGATTGCAATGAAGGATGTTGATTATTCAATCGGTGAATCAATCACTGTTATGGATGGTCCATTCGCAACTCTGCCAGCGACAATTTCAGAAATCATGCCAGAGCAGGCGAAGTTAAAGGTATTGGTTTCTATTTTTGGCCGCGAAACTCCAGTCGAGCTTTCATTCCACCAAGTTCAGAAGATTTAACTAAAAGAGAAAAGGAAAAAACATGGCACCGAAGAAGAAGGTAACCGCACTTATTAAGTTGCAGATTCAGGCTGGAGCTGCAACACCAGCACCACCGGTTGGTCCTGCTTTGGGTCAGCATGGCGTGAACATCATGGACTTTGTTAAGGCTTACAACGCTGCAACTGAGAGCCAAAAGGGAAACATCATCCCGGTTGAAATCACGGTATTTGAGGATCGTTCATTTACTTTTATTACAAAAACTCCACCAGCATCACGTTTGATTCTAAAGGCTGCTGGAATTGAAAAGGGATCTTCAATCCCTCACAAAGATAAGGTTGCAAATCTAACTAAGTCACAAGTTGAAGATATCGCCAAGCAAAAGATGGTGGATCTAAATGCTAATGACTTAGAGATGGCATCTCGGATTATTGCCGGTACTGCTCGTTCGATGGGTATTACCGTCTCTAACTAAAGGAAAAAAATGTGGGAGAACCTCGCTGGTTCGCCAAAACCACAACCCCAATCTTGAAAACCCTTTCAAGATTAACTAAGAGGAGAAGAAATGAAGCGAAGCAAGAAATATAAGGCCGCTGCAGAAAAGATTAAATTAGATAATCTTTACATGCCAGGTGAAGCAATGAAGTTGGTTAAAGAGACTTCAACTGTTAAATACGATGCAACTGTTGATGTTGCACTATTTCTAGGTGTGGATCCAAAGAAGGCTGATCAAGCGATCCGCTCTACCGTAAACCTGCCACATGGAACTGGTAAAACTGCCAGAGTTTTAGTTTTCGCAGGTGGCGAGCGCGCTGAAGAAGCTCGTGCTGCTGGCGCTGACATTGTTGGTGCAGATGAATTAATTGATGAGGTTGCAAAAGGTCGCCTAGATTACGACGCAGTGGTTTCAACACCTGAGTTAATGGGAAAGGTTGGCCGCCTTGGAAAAGTGCTTGGACCTCGCGGTTTAATGCCAAACCCAAAGACTGGCACCGTAACTACCAATGTTGCCAAAGCTGTTACCGATATTAAGGGTGGAAAGATTGAGTTCCGTGTTGATAAGAATTCAAACCTTCACTTTGTAATTGGTAAGACATCATTTACTGCCGAACAATTAGCTGAGAATTATGCAGCTGCTATTGAAGAGGTAATGCGATCAAAGCCATCCTCTTCAAAGGGACGTTTTATTAAGTCAGCTACAGTCTCTTCCACAATGAGCCCAGGTATAAAACTAGATACCTCAGTTGCTCGTGATGGTGGAGCCCAGATCCAATAAAGAGAAGTAATTTTGACTTGGGTAGGCCTAATCGCCTACCCTTGCCATATTCCAGTCGGACTAAGAAATTAGTCAGGCTAGAAACCAAAGACTGCAGGTCTTTTAAAGTAAATCTTTAAAAGGTAATTGTT
>JBEAVA010000048.1:0-5383 GCA_041161165.1 Actinomycetota bacterium | reverse complement strand
AATCGGTTTAGGTGGCCGCAGCCTTAAATCATCACGATGCAAGGTGATATCGAGGACGCCAGAAGCCACTTCCCCTTCAATTTCGCTAATGAAAGCTGCAATTCGATTGGCTAAATAGGCACCCCGAGTTGGAATACCCATTAAGACTAAATTTGAGATCCCTTGATTATGTTCGATGATTTCATGTGAAATACGTTTAATTGCCCGATCGATGTCGGAGCCTGATAACAAAATACCCATTTACTTCTCCTTCGCCGCCTCTCTGGACGGATCGTTAAAGGAATCGCCGTATATTAGCAGATAGCCTGTGGATATCGAAAACCTTCAAAATCCGCGTGTGGCTAATCTGCATCTATGAATAAAAATAACCCAGCAGAACGCTTAAGAATAATAAGAAAATCAAAAGGGTGGAGTTTGCAAGATGTTGAACTTCACTCAAATGGCAAGTGGAAGGCAGTTGTAATCGGTTCCTATGAAAGAGGTGACCGGGCAATTTCACTCAAAAAAGCAATTTCGCTCATGGAGTTTTATCAAGTTCCGATCAGTGAGCTTTTTCCAGAGGTGACCCCGATAGTTTCAGCCCGAAGCCTAACCTTGGACTTAGTAAGGATTTCAACCGGTATTGATGCCAATACTGAGCAGATTAGAAGATTTACAAAATTGGTAAGTGATCGCCGAAAGGACTGGAATGGTCAACTGTTAACTATTAGAGCAAATGATCTTCAATTTCTCTCACTGTTGCTGGGTTTAACCGATGCAGCAACGCTCGATTACTTAACAGAGGCGGAGTTGCTTACTGCCTAAATAGCGATTGAATCCTTAAGTTTAATAATCCTTCCTAGGACACCATTTATATAGCTTGAGGATTCATCGGTTGAAAGAGACTTAGCCAGTTCAACCGCTTCATCACAGGCTACCTGATTATCAATATCTGCAGCCCAGAGAATTTCAAATATCGCGATTCTTAAAATATTTCGATCAATCGGAGGCATCCGGTCCATATCCCAGCCTTGAGCGTAAGTAATAATCAATTCATCGATTTTAGGTAGGTGTTCGGCAACTCCATTTATTAACACCAACACATAAGGCTCTTGAGAAAGTTCATTCGCCCCTCGGGAAGTAAATAAGTCAGTGGCTAAAACCTTCTTAATATCTGCTTCATAGAGAAAATCTAGCGCCCGCTTGCGAGCTTTGCTACGGGCAGACATTTTTTAGTTTGCTCGTCCGAGATATGCACCAGTTCTTGTGTCAACCAAAACTTTCTCATCTTGTTTGATGAAAAGTGGTACCTGAACTGTGATTCCAGTTTCAACTGTTGCCGGCTTTGTTCCTCCAGATGATCTATCACCCTGTAAACCTGGCTCTGTATAAGTGATTTTCAATTCCACTGATGCTGGTAGTTCAATGAATAATGGATTACCTTCATGCATTGCCACGATTACATCGGCATTTTCTAATAGGTAATCAACCGCATCTCCGACTGTCTGCTTACTAATTGAGATTTGATCGTAATTGGTAGAGTCCATGAACATGAAATCTTCACCATCTCTATAAAGATATTGCATATCCCGCTTATCAACTTGAGCGACCTCTACTTTTACTCCTGCATTAAAAGTTTTTTCAACCACCTTGCCAGAGAGTACCGAACGCATCTTGGTGCGAACGAAAGCTCCACCTTTACCTGGCTTAACATGTTGAAACTCAATTACATTCCATAACTGACCATCTAGATTCAATGTCATTCCATTTTTTAGATCATTGGTGGTAGCCATGTCTGCCCTATCTAATATCTAAAATCTTTAAGTATTTCTTAAAAACTATTGTCTAAGCCTACCTTGTCAGCCAACTAACTTTTGCATCGCGATTAAGGCTAAGTGGTAGCTATCCACACCAAATCCTGCAATTGAACCTTTTACTACCCCACTAATTACTGATGTGTGACGAAACTCTTCCCGCGATAATGGATTTGACAGGTGAACCTCAATAACTGGCGCAGAGAGCATTGTCACGGCATCTCTTATCGCATATGAATAATGGGTAAAAGCAGCTGGGTTGAAAATTACCGGTTGCTTTTTATCGGCGGCTTCATGCAACCAAGAGATAATCTCACTTTCACTATCGCTCTGTTTAATTTCAATCTCAATGGACAATTCTTTCGCTTTTTCTTCAATTGCTTTCTTCAATTGGCTGTAATCAAGATCGCCATAATGCTTTTGCTCACGCAAATCAAGCCTAGACAAATTTGGGCCGTTTAATATAAGAATCTTCATTTGGCTATTCTCTCATAAACATTACTCAACGTGCTTGGTGAAACATCCTCAAACCAAACCGGTTTACCGATTCTACTAATTCCAATGAATCGCAACTTTGAGTTCTTTACTTTCTTATCGCTAGCTAAAAGGGCAAGCAAAGACTTGAATTTGCTTCCTGGGTAGGAAATCGGTAGATCAAAATTTCGAAGTAATTCTCTATGTAGTAGAACAGCATCATCTGATAATCCAGCCAATTTTTTGCTTAACTCTGCAGCAAATACCATTCCAATACTCACAGCTTCACCATGCCTTAGTTTGTAACCACTATTTTTCTCAATTGCATGCCCTAAGGTATGACCATAGTTAAGTATTTCTCGTAATTTACTCTCTTTAAAATCTTTGGAAACCACATTTGCTTTAACTTTGATAGAGCGCGCTATGAGTTGCTGGTAATCCAGATCATCATCTTGAGCAAGATTTAGAATTTTGTAATCAGCAATAAATCCACATTTAATCACTTCTGCCATACCTGCTGATAAATCTCGTTTGGGCAATGTGTTCAAAAATGTTAGATCGATTAAGACTTCAGATGGAGAATGAAAAGCTCCAATCAGATTCTTACCGCTCTTAGCATTAATTCCTGTTTTGCCACCAATCGCCGCATCAACCATTCCCGCCAAGGAGGTTGGGAATGCATACCAAGCAATTCCTCTTAACCAAGATGAAGCAGCAAATCCTGCAAGATCGGTTGTCGCTCCACCACCTATACCAATGATTGCATCTGTACGGGTAATTCCTTCTGCCGCACATTTACTCCAAACTTTATCTAACGTCTTTAGGGTTTTTTGATTTTCCCCTTCGGGAGTTATCAGAAACTTCATGCGCGAATTTTCCTTCAACCGATATTTTGTAACTATAGATTTTGGAGCAAGAATCAAAGTTTTACTGTGAATACTTGAGATGGTTTTGATCTCAGTTGCCCAATTGACACCGATCTTGACCGTATATCGGTGCTCACCTTTTACATTAATTATTTTCATATCTTTGCTTTGATTTTATCCACGATTATTTTTGCAACTTCATGAGGTTTCTTACTGTCGGATGAGACAGTGTCGGTTGCTAATTTTTCATAAACTGGGCGACGTTCGTTCATAAGATTCATCCATTGTTGTCTTGGGTTTATAAGCAACAGTGGTCTATCTTTGTTAAAACCTATTCGTACTGCCGCTTGCGATATAGATACATCAATAAAAATTACCGGATAATCGGCTGATTCTAAGATTTGGGAAATTTCCGAATTTATTGGCGCTCCACCTCCTAAAGAGATAACTCCTGAAAAATCTTGCAATAGTTGTTTTACCTTATCCACCTCAAGTGCACGAAAATGTGGTTCTCCATCATCAACAAATATTTCAGATATTTTTTTTCCTACTGATTTCTCGATTTCTCCATCGCTATCAATAAAAGGTAACGACAGCTCCTTAGCTAGTGCTTTGCCAATACTAGATTTACCTGCACCGGGTGGACCAATTAAAACAATCTTTTTCAACATTACTTTATTTCTAAGCTCTTCATATATTGCTCAAAATTGCGCTTGGTTTCTTGAACACTGTCTCCACCAAATTTTTCAAGTACTGCATCTGCAAGCACCAAGGCAGCCATGGCTTCAGCAACTATTCCTGAGGCTGGAACTGCGCACACATCAGATCTTTGATTTATCGCCTTTGCTGCTTCACCAGTAGCAACGTCAATTGTGTCTAGAGCTTTAGGAACCGTTGAGATGGGTTTCATTGCAACTTTTACTCTAATAATCTCGCCGTTACTCATGCCGCCTTCAGTTCCACCAGCGCGATCTGTTCGACGAACGATTTCACCTTTTGCATTTTTTTCAATTTCATCATGGGCAACTGAACCTCTTCGTTTGGCTGTCGCAAACCCATCACCCATCTCGACGCCTTTAATTGCCTGAATGCCCATCATTGCTCCAGCTAAACGTGCATCCAATCGTTTATCCCAATGAGTATGTGAACCCAAGCCAGGCGGCAAGTTGTAAGCCAATACTTCAACAACTCCACCTAATGTGTCACCATCTTTGTGAGCTTGCTCAATCTCTTTAACTATCTGCTCGCTTACTTTCTTGTCAGCACAACGAACTGGATCTTCATCAATTTGATGGCGATCACTTATAGACGGAAGTCTGTAATCCTCAGCAACACTTACCTTTCCAATTGATAAAACATGGCTCAAAATTTCAATACCAACACTTTGCTTAAGAAATGCTCGAGCAACAGCTCCAAGTGCTACGCGAGCAGCAGTCTCTCGGGCGCTTGCTCGCTCCAAAATCGGACGAGCATCTGAAAAATTAAACTTTTGCATTCCAACTAAGTCAGCATGTCCTGGCCGTGGTCTAGTTAAAGGTGCGTTCCTTGCTAAATCTTTAATCTCATCCTCAGGAACTGGATCTGCACTCATGATCTTTTCCCATTTCGGCCACTCAGAGTTCGCTATTTGAATCGCAATTGGTCCACCTTGAGTTTTCCCATGACGGATGCCACCGGTAATTGTGATCTTGTCTGCTTCAAAATTCTGTCTAGCACCTCTACCAAATCCCAGGCGACGACGAGACAAATCCATATCGATATCTTTACTAGTAATTAATACATGCGCAGGTATACCTTCAATGATTGCCGACAGCGCAGGACCATGCGATTCACCAGCTGTGAGCCATTTAAGCACTGCGCTCTCCAATCAAATTTGATAGGAGTATTCTCTCAGATCATCTTCTTAACCCGTCGCCAATTTACCCTCATGGAATGGAAAACTTTGCGAGATATGTTCCTAAAATCATAAATGGAGCAAAGGCAATCGAAGTTCTTGGTTTAAACAATGCGAAAACACCACCTATAAACCAGGTGGCAGTTATTGCTTGCGTTAGTTGAAAAACTGAGGACAGCGGAAGAGCGCAAATTATTGATAACTTCAAATCCCCTTCCCCTAATTTACGCTGACTTAAAAAATATAACACTAGATACATGATGAAATTAAACAGCGATATCAACCAATTTCTCCAGTAGAGTAAAATCAAAGTACATCCGGCTGCTAGCAAATCTGAATTTTTAATTCTTTTTTTA
>JBEAVA010000158.1:0-2553 GCA_041161165.1 Actinomycetota bacterium | reverse complement strand
CGCCTACCCTTGCCATATTCCAGTCGGACTAAGAAATTAGTCAGGCTAGAAACCAAAGACTGCAGGTCTTTTAAAGTAAATCTTTAAAAGGTAATTGTTGAAAAACAACCCGCATAGGTGCCAACGATTACCTCGTGTGCATTTATGCGCCGAGGTTTTTCTTATTTAGAAAGGATGCCAAATGGCAACCCCAGATAAGACAGCTGCTGTGGCAGAGATCGTTGAAGATTTCCGCACCGCAAATGCAACTGTGCTGACTGAGTACCGCGGTCTTTCCGTTGGTTTAATGAAGCAACTACGTAGATCACTTGGCGTAAAAAACAAGTATTCAGTAGTAAAGAACACCCTGACAAAAATTGCTGCAAAAGAGGCGGGCGTTGATTTAGATCCAGCACTACTTGCTGGCCCATCTGCTGTTGCATTTATCAAGGGTGATCCAATTGATGCTGCTAAAGCATTACGTGATTTTGCTAAAGAAAATCCGCTTCTAATCATTAAGGGTGGAATCTTTGACGGCAAGGCAGTAACAACTGCTGAGATTATGCAACTAGCTAATCTTGAATCTCGCGAGGTTCTGCTTGCCAAGATTGCTGGTGCTTTGAAGGCATCAATGTCTAAGGCAGCTCGAACATTTGACGCACTTCGAATCAAGATGGAGGCCGGTGCGCCTGCACCAGTTGCCACCGAAGTTGTAGCTGAAGTAAAGGCGGAGGCACCAGTTGCCGAAGCACCTGTTGCACAAGATGCAACACCAGAGGTTGTCGCCGAAGCAGCACCTGCTGCTGAAAGCACAGAAAACTAAACCGACCCCCAACCCCCGTACTCATACCAAGAGTTGGAGTCGGGATTAGCAGAAAAGGAAAGAACAATGGCAAAGCTAAACACCGCAGATCTATTAGGTCAGTTCAAAGATATGTCTTTGGTTGAACTAACAGAGTTTGTTAAAGCATTTGAGACAGAGTTTGATGTAACAGCTGCTGCGCCAGTTGCAGTTGCTGCTGCAGGTGGCGCTGCCGCAGGCGCTGCTGATGCTGCACAAGATGAGTTCACTATCATCCTTGAGGATGCTGGTTCTCAGAAGATTGCAGTTATCAAAGAGGTTCGCGCACTTAACTCCAGCCTGGGTCTAAAAGAGGCCAAGGATCTAGTTGATGCCACCCCAGCAACCATTATGGAGAAGGCTGATAAGGCAACCGCCGATAAGGCAAAGGCTGCATTTGAGGCTGCTGGCGCAAAGGTCACAATCAAGTAAATACCTTGAATTAGACAGAAGGGGCAGGGGTTAGATACTCTGCCCCTTCACAATTTTAAAAACCAAAAGGTCCACAGCATATAGCGGCTAAGACCTAGCGGTAGCCGTGTGTTTTAACGCAGTTAATTACTGGAGGAAACTTTGGCCGCTTCAAAAATTAAATCTCATGCTCCACGTCGTGTTTCATTCGCAAAGATTCGTGAACCACTTGAGGTTCCAAATCTGCTTTCACTTCAATTAGAAAGCATTGATTGGTTACTTGGTAACGAAGCATGGCGCGCTCGCCTAGCTGATGCTGAAAAATCACATCGCGGTGAAGTACCAAAGCAATCTGGACTTGAAGAAATTTTTGAAGAGATCTCACCAATTGAGGATTTCCAAGGATCGATGTCACTTTCATTCCGTGACCACCGATTTGAACCACCTAAGTACACAATCGCTGAGTGCAAAGAGCGCGATATTACTTATGCAGCTCCACTTTTCTTAACCGCTGAATTTACCAACAACATCACTGGTGAAATTAAATCTCAAACAGTTTTCATGGGCGACTTCCCATTGATGACACCACGTGGAACTTTTGTAATTAACGGAACTGAGCGAGTTGTTGTTTCACAGATCGTTCGCTCACCTGGTGTTTATTTTGAGCGCACAATCGAAAAAACATCTGATAAAGATATTTTTACAACCAAAATTATCCCAAGCCGTGGTGCTTGGCTTGAGTTTGAAGTTGATAAGAAGGATATGGTCGGTGTTCGTATCGATCGTAAGCGTAAACAATCAGTAACTGTATTCTTGAAGGCACTTGGTTGGAGCAGCGCACAAATTCTTGAGCAATTTGGTGAGTTTGAATCAATCAAATTAACTTTAGAAAAAGACAATGTTGAAACACAAGATGAGGCGTTGTTAGATATTTATCGCAAGCTTCGTCCAGGTGAGCCACCAACTAAAGAGGCTGCCCAAAACTTAATTGAAAACCTTTACTTCAATCCAAAGCGATATGACCTAGCAAAGGTTGGTCGTTTTAAGATTAATAAGAAGCTTGGTTTGGAGTTAGATCTAAGCCGTGGCCTATTAACCATTGAAGATATTGTTGGAACAATTAAATACTTAGTAGCCCTTCATCGTGGAGATGCGTTGATGGAGTACGGCAAAGAGGTTCGTGTTGAAACTGATGACATTGACCATTTTGGTAACCGCCGCCTTCGCACTGTGGGTGAGTTAATTCAAAACCAGGTTCGTACCGGTCTATCTCGTATGGAACGTGTTGTGCGCGAGCGCATGACCACCCAAGATGTTGAAGC
>JBEAVA010000047.1:0-12106 GCA_041161165.1 Actinomycetota bacterium | reverse complement strand
CGTTGGGCGTAGGTGGTCATGCGGTTGCTGCTTTCTCTTCGGCGACTAGATCATCTATATATTTCTGATACTCAGTTGGTGTCACAACCTTTACCGTAAATAGCATTTGAGCATGGTTTCGTCCGCAAAGAATGTTGCATCTTCCAGGGTAGGTACCCAACTTATTGGCAGTGAACTCCAACTGATTAGTTACTCCCGGCAGATTTTGCATTTGGATCATAAAGGCTGGAATCCAAAAACCATGGACCACATCATTTGCATCTAAGGTAAACCTAACCTTCTCCCCTTGTGGCAAAACTAAGGTTGGTGGCTGCGCCGGAGTACCAGTCACAATTGCGCTCTTGTAATCACCGGCATCTTTGTACTTAAACTGCCAGGACCATTGAAAACCAACCACATCAATAAAGTGGGAAACTTGGGCATCTGGGGAAATCTTTACAATTCTTGATTCTCTTTGTGCTGTGAAATAGAAAAGAACTGCAACGATGATGAATGGAATTACCGTGTATGCAACCTCAACTGGAATGTTGTACTGAGTTTGTTTTGGAAAGCTTTCATCTTTTTTACGGTGGAAAATTGCTGGCCATAAAATTAAAATTAAGGTAAATACACCAACTACGCCTGCTGCAATCCAAGCTCCTTGCCAAAGTGAGAGTGATGCATCATTAACGCTTGAAATTCCCTCTTCAAAGCCAAGTCCAGGCACATCTTCTTTCGCGCACCCTGCCAATAGTGGGCTTAACGCCAGCAGTGGAAGCAGAGATTTTCGGTAAGGCATACGCATGGGCTTAAGGATAACCTTCTGCCATAACAATGTCGCATGCAGGCGGTTGGGGGTAGAAGGTGGTTCGCATCACAGCCGATTTTCAGCAGGAAAGAGTGCTACACCCTGCAGCAATGGCCTTGTTAAATCACTTCTTTTCTAAAGGGTGGGCTGATCCAAATAAGTTAAATCACAATTCAAGGCAAACAGCAATTTTGCTTCAACAGGTTCGAGAAAAATTTGCCGAGATCTTAAAAGTTCGCCCAGATGAGTTGGAGTTTTTAGGTGAGAGTGATCTGGGTTTTCAATTAGGTATATCTGGATTGTTAAAAAAAGAGAGTAAATTATTTTATTCAACTATAGATCGTCAACGAGTTTTTGCTGTTGCAGCTAATGAAGAAAACAACGGCCGGCAAGTTACTTGTATCCCGGTTGATAAGTTTGGCCAGATTGGTTCATTTTCTGCAACTGCTAAAGATGTTGTTGTTTGGCAAGTGGCCAATGGCGAGAGCGGAAATATCCAGGCAAATCCAACTACTCAAGCTGGGATCTTTGCCGATTGCACTGCTAGTGGAGTTGATTACCTACCTACTTTTAAATACCAAACTGCGCTATTTGATAGTGCAAGCTGGCAAGGACCAGCAGGTCTAGGAATATTAATCATCAAAGATGCTCAAAACTGGCGAAATCCTCTGCCACATAATGATCACACTAGAGTGCCGGGAACTTTCTCACTGCCACTTGCGATCGCAAGCTCAGTTGCTTTAGAGGCTTACTTAGCAGAGCGTGATATCAGGGCTAAGTTAAAAGAGATGATTATTAACTACCTAAACTCTGAAATTCCAACGGTTGATATTGCATCCTCACCAAATGGCATATCAAAGTTTTTGTCATTTTCAATCTCAGGTGTTGAGGCAGATCGATTATTACTAGAGCTTGAAGATTTAGGATTTGCTGTTGATTCTGGTTCAGCTTGTAAATCAGCAGATATGCAGCCAAGCCATGTATTAGCAGCAATGGGGCGGCCGATAGCTGGGAATATCAGATTAACCCTTCATAAAGATATTACAGAACAGATGGTTAAAGAGTTTTGCCAGGCATTAAAAAGTTGTGTTGAAAAATTACGAAATTAATTAGCCAGCTAATCGAACATTTAGATGAGGCGGCCTAACCTCATCAGCTGCTGCTTTTCCATAAGCAGTTTCAAATCTACTTAGGAACTCATCCTTGGTAAATCTATACTCCTGGGTGCCAGTTGTTTCGATGCAGTAGGTGGCAAGAAGAGAGCCAAGTTGACCGCATCTTTCATGACCTAATCCCCAAGAAAGGCCGGCGATAAATCCAGATCTAAAATTATCACCAACGCCGGTTGGATCTAACTTCTCTTTTTCTTTTGGCACTCCTACATAAATTGTTTCCTTGCCATGCTCTTCTATCTGCGCCCCTTTTGAACCAAGTGTTACAACTCGGACCTGCACGCGATCAAATAATTGACGGTCAGTCCAGCCAGTTTTTTGAATTGCTAGCGCCAACTCATACTCATTTAAGAATAAATATTTAGCACCTTCAATTAACTGCGCAATCTCCTTGCCATCCATTCTTGCCATTTGTTGTGAAGGATCTGCGGCAACTGGAATCTTTAAGGCTCGCGCCATCTCTGAGTAGCGCATCATCGCCTCTGGATCATCTGGTGAAATAACTAGAAGATCAAACTTTCCACTCTTTGCCATTATTGGCTCTAACTCAATATTTCGCGCCTCACTCATAGCACCTGGAAAGAAGGAAGCAATTTGATTTAACTCAGTATCGGTTGTCACCATAAAAGTTGCGGTGTGTAATTTATCTGAAACTAAAACATGTGAGGTATCTACGCCGTGGCGCTTTAGCCAAGCCTCATAATCAACCCAGTCACGTCCGACCGCGGCAATTAAAATTGGATCTAAACCAAGGGCGCCCATTCCAAATGCAATATTGGCACCACAACCACCACGCCTGATTTCAAGAGTATCCACCAAAAATGAGAGTGAAACTTTGGCTAATGAGCCAGCTACTAGTGAATCGGTGAACTTGCCACCAAAACTCATGATGTGGTCGCCACCGACTGAGCCGGCAACTGCCACCTTCATATTATTTTTTTAACTTAAATTAGTTAAAAGAATCGCCGCAGGCGCATGAGCCTTGGGCATTTGGATTATCAATTGTGAAGCCTTGCTTCTCAATTGTGTCAACAAAATCAATTGTGGCACCCATCAAATATGGCGTGCTCATTTTGTCCGTTACAACCTTAACTTTTTCGGCACCAAACTCAGTAACAGTGTCGCCATCTAGGGCGCGATCATCAAAATAAAGTTGGTAGCGAAGTCCAGAGCAACCACCAGGTTGAACTGCAACGCGAAGACTTAAATCATCTCGGCCTTCTTGCTTAAGCAGTGATGAAACCTTTTGTGCTGCAACATCAGATAATGCAATGCCAGCAGTTGTTGTCGTTGTTGTTGTCTCTGTGCTCATACTCACTTACTCTCCAATACCTAACTTAGGCTCATAGGCTACTAGTTCTAGCCAAGGATTTCTGCACCAAAACCTGTGAGCGTTTACACTTGCTCGCATGGGAATAAGTGATCTACTGCTACTTGGCAGTGAATCTGATCTAAATAGCGAGCGGGGCGTCTCCTGCGATGGCCAACTGCCTGCTGCAAGTGATCCGCAATTAGTAGATCGAGCCCAAGTGGCCCGAAAAGCTTTAGGTTCAAAAGCGATGGTGCTGGGACATCATTACCAGCGAGATGAAGTAATTGCTTTTGCTGATATCAGAGGTGACTCATTTAAATTAGCGCAAGCAGCAGCAGAAAACTCAGCTGCTGAGTTTATATTTTTCTGCGGTGTTCACTTTATGGCAGAAAGTGCCGATATTTTGACGACTAAAAGTCAAAAAGTTATCTTGCCTGATCTTGCTGCCGGTTGTTCTATGGCAGATATGGCAACTGCATCTCAAGTGCAAGATTGCTGGCAGGTTTTAGAAAAATTAGGTGTAGCAAAGAAGACTATTCCTATTACTTATATGAACTCATCAGCTGCGATTAAAGCCTTCACTGGCAAAAATCATGGTGCTGTTTGCACCTCCTCAAATGCTGCCAGGGCAATGAAGTGGGCATTTGAAAAGGGTGAAAAGATATTGTTTTTACCAGATCAACATTTAGGAAGAAACACCGCTGTTTTGTCTTTGGGCCTAACACTTTCAGATTGCGTTACCTACAACCCATGGAAACCAAATGGTGGCCTAACTGATGAGCAAATTAAGAATGCCAAAGTAATTCTTTGGCGAGGTCACTGCTCAGTCCATGGCAGATTTACAGTTGGAAATATTGAAGATGTTCGAGTCAAACTACCTGGCGTTAAGGTGTTAGTTCACCCTGAGTGCCAACATGATGTAGTTTCAAATGCTGATGTGGTTGGTAGCACAGAGATGATTATTAAAACTGTTGCTAACTCACCGGCCGGTGCTAAATGGGCGATTGGAACTGAGTTAAATTTGGTCCAGCGCCTTGCTAATGAGAATCCCGATAAGCAGATAGTTTTCTTAGATAAAACTGTGTGTTATTGCTCAACTATGAATCGAATTGACCTACCTCACCTTGTTTGGGCGATGGAATCTCTAGTAAGTGGGCGGTTAATCAACCAGATTAAGGTTGATGATGAGGTGGCAAAGTATGCCAAAGTTGCATTAGACCAAATGTTAGCCCTACCTTAATCTCATGAGCGAAAAAAAAGGTAAGCCAACTCCAAAGCGTAAAGAGAGTGAAGCCAAATTAAAGCTTTCTCCTCTTTCACCAAATGCCAGTAAGGCAACAAAAAAGGTTTTGAAGGAGCAAGCCCGTCAACGTCGCCTTGAGGCTAGAGCGGCTTATATGCGCGGTGAGGAAAGTGCGCTGCCAGTAAGAGATCGCGGTGAGGCAAGAAGATTTGTTCGAAATTATGTTGATGAGCGTAAATCAGTTACGGAGTACTTCTTAATAATCATCATGGTGGTATTAATTTTGACCATCATTCCAATTCCAGCAGTTCAACTAGCAGCAGTTGCCGTTATGTACTCATCGATGATCTTTATTACCCTAGATGGAATTTTGTTATCTAGAAGAATTAAGAAGATGGTTAAAGAGAAGTTTCCAAGTGAGCCAACTAGAGGTATTGGAATGTATGGCTGGATGCGGGCTACTCAACTACGCAGATTACGAGCACCTGCACCGCAGGTTTTGATCAATAAGAAAAAAGGTAAGTAACAGCTAAGCCCGTGGCTTTGGGCTCACAGTCTTACTTGGATCTGTAGTAATCACACCAGCTAAGACAGTATCAATCTCAGCCAATATTGATTTATCTAATTTAACGCCAGCTGCCTTCACATTCTCTTTAATTTGAGAAGGCTTAGTTGCGCCAATAATTGCACTTGAGACATTTGGATTTTGCAGTACCCAAGCAATTGCAAGTTGAGCTGGGCTTAGTTCAACCTTTGCGGCAATTGGAATTAACTTTTGCACCTTGGTCAAAATCTCATCCTTCATAAAGCCTGAGATCATATTTGCGCCGCCTTTTTTATCAGTTGCGCGAGATCCAGCCGGTGCTTTCTTACCTGGTAGATATTTACCGGTTAAGACACCTTGGGCGATTGGCGACCAAACAATTTGACCAATCCCCTCTTTTTCAGAAAGTGGCACAACCTGGGATTCAATAACCCGCCAAAGCATTGAGTACTGCGGTTGGCTAGAGATAAATCGGTAGTAACCCTTTTGATCTTGAATCTTTAGCGCTGCTGCAATTTGTTCAGCATTCCACTCTGAAAAACCAATGTATAAAACCTTGCCACTACGAATTAAATCATCAAAGGCACCGAGTGTTTCCTCAAGTGGTGTTTCATAATCAAATCGATGTGCTTGGTATAAATCTACATAATCAGTTTTTAATCGCTTTAATGATGCGTTGCATGACTCCATGATGTGTTTGCGGGAGAGGCCACGATCATTTTTACCAGTCCCTGTTGGCCAATAAACCTTGGTAAATAACTCATATGACTCTCGCTTAACACCTTTCAGCGCTCTACCCATTACCGATTCAGCACGGGTGCCGGCATAGACATCTGCAGTATCCAAAGTAGTAATTCCAAGATCTAATGCAGCTCGCACACATTTAATCGCTGCTTGCTCCTCAACCTGGGAGCCATGGGTAATCCAGTTTCCATAAGTAATCTCTGAGACATACATTCCGGTACTGCCAAGGCGTCTATATTCCATATTCGAACAATAACTTGATCAGGGGTAGCCTGCAATGCGCGTGGTGAGTTGCTATCCTTTCTAATTACCAGCAAAATCCGCCTACAACTTAATAAGGAAAGCAAAACGAGTGTGACTGGGGGAAGTCGGTGTAAATCCGACGCTGTCCCGCAACCGTGAGAAAGAATTCTTTTCAAGTCGGATTACCCAACACATTTTATTTATTTACCACCCGTCGAGGATTGCGGGGCGATGTTCAGTAAGTACTTTTTGGCAGGAAAGAAATTTATCCCTGCTATCGCAGTAGTAGCCCTGGTAATTGGTGGCATCACCTTTTACTCAGCGCAAACCACAAAAAATTGTGTCAATGTTGTAATTGATTATGGTGTTTTAGATCCAGAAAATAAGCCATATGAAAAATGCATATCAACAGATAATGAGATCACAGCGCTAGAGCTTATGAAAAGTGCCAATTTTAAATTGGAGGGCACTGATAAGTATGGTGATGCAATTGTTTGTAGATTAAACAATCTTCCGAAAGCTGATGAGCCAATAGGCATTAAAGGTCATGAGGATTACATTGAAAGTTGCAAAGATATGCCGGCTGAGTTTGCCTATTGGGCGGTCTTAGAAAAGCGCAAGCAACCACTGCCAAATCCGGCTGATCTAAATGCTAAGTGGGCATGGGCCCAGGTAGGTGTGGCGGAGTTGGCATTAAAACCTGGTGATTCACTCGCCTTTGTTTTTGCCGATAATGGTAATGTTAAGTTTCCTGAGTAGGAGTAATCATGTTATCTAGCCATCAAGTGATTGTGTCGGTAGAAAAAACCACCGCCACAAAATCACTCTTTGCAAAAATCTTGGGATTATCCGCTCACATTGGAATTCTCTACATCGGCACAACTATCGCTGAGTACGCCTGGCGTCTTTGGGGTGCTTGCTAAAAATCGTCAGTTAAAAAACTGGCTTGGCTTTATCGAACTTTAGATGGCACAAATGGCAAGGAAACAACTTTAAAGGTTGAATCATTGCCCCGGATATCAATTAAAACTTGATCATCCTTTTTCACATTTGAATCGATTAAAGCCAGGCCAATTCCCTTTTTCAAAGCTGGTGAAAAGGTCCCACTGGTAACAAGGCCAATCAGATTTCCATTTAAATCCTTAACCTGCATATCTTTTCGTGGAATACCGCGATCTGTTGCAATTATCGCCTTTAACTTTAATTTGCTGCCACTTTCTTTTTGCTTTACCAAAACACTCCTGCCTCGAAAAACCTCTTTACCCCAGCCAACTGCCCAACCTGCCCCGGCTTCAACAGGGGTAATTGTTAGAGATAACTCATGGCCATGAAGTGGATAACCCATTTCAGTGCGAAGCAGATCTCTTGCACCAAGGCCGCAAATGGCACCTGATAATTCACTAACTGCTTTCACCAACTTGTCCCATACCTGCTGGGCATCTTTCCAAGCTGGAATAATTTCAAAACCAAACTCACCGGTGTAACCAGTACGACACAAAATAACTGGGCAATTATCTATCTTGGTATGGACAAATGACATGTAATCTAAATCTGCAACTATGCCAACCTTGCTTAAAACTTTAGCTGAATCTGGCCCTTGCACTGCAAGTACGGCGTAATCATTGTGCATGTTTGTTACTTCAATTCCAGCAGGGCAATTACTCTTTAGTATCTCAAAAACAGCGGCTGTATTTGAAGCATTTGGAATAAGGAATAGATCTGAATCTGAATTACGGTAAATAATTAAATCATCAACTACCCCACCATCCTCATTGCAAAGTAAGGTGTATTGGGCTTGTCCAGTACTTATTTTGGTCAAATCATTGGTAACCATTTTATTTATGAAATCAACGCTGCCATCACCGATTACTGAAATTTTCCCTAGATGTGAAACATCAAAGAGGCCAACCTGTTGGCGAACTGATGTGTACTCAGCAATTGCACCAGTTTGTGGATACTCAATTGGCATCAGCCAACCACCAAAATCAGCCATCTTCGCATTGAGAGCTAAATGTCTATCAGCCAGTGGTGATTGCTTCATGACCCAAACCTACACGCCTTATTTATGGAAATCACTCATTTCTAATGCCCACAATTATCACCTTTTTTCATAATCCTTTAGGCTTATCCCAGATATAAGAAACTGCGATTTTGCTAAAACAGGAGTGCAATGGCCAAGGTGAAATTAACTTCTAAAGTTGATAGTGATGTATTAGTTGTTGGCTTAGCTATCTCCAATAAGAAGTTACAGATTGAATCTGGTGCTTCCCAAATTGATACTGCCTCACTTCTTGCCACGTTAAATGCAATGGGTGCATCTGGAAAAGCAGATGAAGTTATTAAGTTACCCGGCAAAAATACAAAACTAGTGGTCTTCACCGGTTTAGGCGATATTAAATCCGCACTTGATCCTGAGAATTTAAGACGGGCAGCGGGAGCAGCTTCCCGAGAACTAAATGGTAATAAGAGTGCAACCTTTTCACTGCCCCATAAATCAGTTGTTGAATTAGCAGCTATTGCTGAGGGTGCTGCACTTGGCGCTTACTCCTTCACAGAATTTTTAGGCAGCAGTAAGCAAGATCAAAAAGAACCACTTTCGCAGGTAAGTGTGATCTCTAAATTTGCCGATACCGCCCAAGCTAAAGCGGCTGCAAAACGTGCTGAAATCATCGCTGAACAGACTTACTTAGTCAGAGATTTAATCAATACGCCACCAAGTCATTTAACTCCAGATTCATTTTCGCAACAGCTTAAAAAACTTTCTAGCAAGTATGGAGTTAAAGCTGAAATCCTTAATGATGCTGCTCTAAAAAAAGGTGGCTACGGCGGAATTATCGGTGTTGGTCAAGGTTCTGCAAATCCACCACGGTTACTCCATGTTTCATACTCACCAGCTAAAGCCAAAAAACGATACGCCTTCGTTGGCAAAGGCATCACCTTTGATACCGGTGGCCTGGCATTAAAGCCGGCAAATGGGATGGAGGCAATGAAATCAGATATGTCTGGAGCAGCAGCGGTGATCGCTGCGGTCTTTGCAATTGCCCAACTTAAATTACCGATTGCAATTGATGGCTGGGCACCTCTTGCTGAAAATATGGTTAGCGATAACGCCACTAGACCTAGTGATGTAATCACTATTTATGGTGGAAAAACTGTTGAGGTTTTAAATCCAGATGCTGAAGGTCGCTTAGTTTTAGCAGATGCATTAGTTAAAGCTGCTGAGGTAGGCAAGAAAGCTGGTGGCTTAGATGGAATTATTGATGTTGCCACATTAACTGGCGCACAAGTTGTAGCCCTTGGTACAAGAACCTCTGCGGTAATGACAAACAATGAGGAGTTTAGTAATCAGTTTTTAAAGGCTGCAGAGATTGCAGGTGAATCTTTTTGGCCAATGCCACTTCCTATAGAGCTTCGCGCTTCCCTTGATTCACCAGTTGCAGATCTTGCCAATATTGGTGATCGTATGGGTGGCATGTTAGTTGCTGGAATTTTCCTAAAGGAGTTTATTGATCCGCAAACACCATGGTTGCACTTAGATATTGCAGGTCCTGCCTACAATGAAAAAACTGCACATGGCTACACACCAGTTGGTGGCACCGGAATCGCCTTGCGCTCACTTGTGCAATTAGCTGAGTTGGCTTCCTCACAGTCATAGTGGCTAAATTTTCATTGGTTTATCAAGGGCAACGATTCGTGGCAGGATTACCTCATGGCCGATTTTGATCTAGTAATTCTCGGTGGCGGTAGTGGTGGTTACGCAGCAGCACTTCGTGCATCTCAATTGGGTCAAAAAGTAGTATTAATCGAAAAAGAGAAACTAGGCGGCACCTGTCTGCATAAAGGTTGTATCCCAACTAAGGCTTTATTACACGCCGGTGAGATCGCAGATAGCACTAGACATGCAGCAGATTTTGGCGTAAAGGCAGATTTTCACTCCATGGATATGGCATCAGTTAACACCTATAAGGATGGTGTGATTGCAAAGCTTCACAAAGGTTTAGAGGGATTGGTTAAATCAAGAAATGTTACCTATGTGCAAGGTAGTGGAAAGTTAGTTTCAAACAACACAGTTGAGGCCAATGGCACCAAGTACACCGGCAAGAATGTAATCCTGGCAACTGGCTCTTATCCAAAAACTTTGCCTGGTCTTGAAATTGATGGCAAGCAGATAATTACAAGTGAGCAAGCGATCAAGCTTGATTATGTTCCAAAATCTGTAATTGTCCTAGGTGGCGGAGTTATTGGATGTGAGTTTGCATCAGTATGGAAATCATTTGGCGCTGAGGTAACAATTATCGAAGGATTAAATCATTTAGTGGCATTAGAGGATGAATCTTCCAGTAAGCAATTAGAGCGAGCTTTCCGCAAGCGCGGAATTAATTTTGAATTAGGGGTTAAATTTAAATCTGCTGAGCGTGGCAAAAAAGATGTGAAGATCACCTTAGAAGATGGCAAGGAGTTTTCAGCTGAAATACTTCTAGTTGCGGTCGGTCGCGGACCAGTATCTGCAGGTCTTGGTTATGAAGAGGTTGGCATCAAGATGGATCGTGGCTATGTACTAGTTGATAATAAATGTCGCACCAATATCGCTGGAATCTGGGCGGTTGGAGATTTAATTCCAACATTGCAATTGGCCCATGTTGGCTTTGCTGAAGGAATTATGGTGGCAGAGGAAATTGCAGGTTTAAATCCAAGATCAATAAATTATGATGGCGTCCCAAGAGTTACCTACTCAGAGCCTGAGGTTGCATCCGTTGGATTAACTACTGCGGCAGCAAAGGCAGCAGGTCATGATGTGGTTGAATTAAATTATGATTTAGCAGGAAATGGCAAAGCTAATATTTTAAAAACTGCTGGCTCAGTTAAATTGGTAGCCAAGAAAAATGGCCCGGTATTAGGTATTCATATGGTTGGCTCCCGCGTAGGTGAGTTACTAGCTGAGGCTCAGTTGATCTATAACTGGGAGGCAGATGCTGCCGATGTTGCCCAACACATTCATGCCCATCCAACCTTGTCTGAGGCAATGGGTGAGGCACACTTAGCCTTGGCCGGTAAGCCATTGCATGCCCACGGATAATTTGAACATGGTTAATAGAAGGGTTGAAAAGTAAATGACATTTTCAGTAACCATGCCAGCACTTGGCGAATCTGTAACTGAAGGAACTGTTACACGTTGGCTTAAGAAAGAGGGCGATTCAATTGCAGTAGATGAGCCATTACTAGAGGTTTCAACAGATAAAGTCGATACTGAAATTCCATCCCCAGTTGCAGGTGTATTGCAAAAAATTGTTGTGCAAGTTGATTCCACAGTTGCAGTAGGCGCAGAGCTTGCTGTAATTGCTGAATCTGGTTCTGCTGCAAAGCCTGCAGCACAAACATCTGCACCAGTTGCTGCACCAACACCAGCACCAGTTGCACCACCTGCCCCAACTCCAACTCCGGTCGCACCGGTACAAGTTTCAACTCCAGCACCTGCTGCTGCAAGTAGCGGTGCCACAATTGTTAGCTTTAGGTGAATCTGTAACTGAAGGAACTGTTACAAGATGGCTAAAGAAGGTAGGAGAAGCTGTTGCAGCTGATGAAGCATTACTTGAAGTTTCAACGGATAAAGTTGATACAGAAATTCCATCGCCAGTATCTGGCACAGTATTAAGTATTGATGTTCCAGTTGATTCAACTGTTGCAGTTGGTGCTCGCCTTGCCTCAATTGGAGTCTCAGGTGCAAGTGCACCTGCTGCTAAACCAACGCCGGTTGCACCAGTAGCAACACCAGCACCTAAGCCTGTACCAACACCTGCACCAGTTGCAGCTGCGCCAGCCCCAGTTATTGCTCCCACTCCTGTTGCAGCTACACCAGTTAGCTCTTCTCGCGCAGATGATGCCTATGTAACTCCTATTGTTCGAAAGTTAGCGGCTGAAGCTGGTGTAAATCTGGCAACAATTAAAGGAACTGGTGTGGGGGGAAGAATTCGCAAAGAGGATATTTTGGCAGCAACCCCACGCGCTGCTGCAACGCCAACTGCAACTGTGTTGGCATCAACTGCTGCAGCTCCTCGTGGAC
>JBEAVA010000157.1:0-2563 GCA_041161165.1 Actinomycetota bacterium | reverse complement strand
CAGTTGAGTTGTATTCATCGCCAAGCAAGCGGGACTCTTCCCGCCTTAAGGTTGGCAATGCTTATGAGCAGATGTTAAGAGCAGCTAAGTCCGGCTCTGATCACCAATTGCAGTTTGCTAGAAACTTCACCTCATTTGCATCAAGTGCTGAACACAATGATTTAATCAAAGAGTTACTAGATGGCAAATTAGCTGGGCTTAAGGTTGATGCTGATTTAAGGTGGACATTTGTAATTGCATTAGCAGAGCGCGGTTTGATGGATAAGGCTGCCTTATCTGCAGAATTATTAAAAGATAACACTTTAACTGGCTCCCTCTCCCATGCAACAGCATTAGCAGCCTTACCAACTGCAGAGGCAAAAGCTGAGACTTGGAAATCAATTACAACTGAGGAGCTATCTACCTCACAACGAGAGGCAAAGATTGCTGGCTTTATGCGAGCACTACACCGCCCACTACTTGCTGCTTACGTTGATCCTTACTTTGAATTACTTATGGAAACATGGGGTAAGAAGTCATATGAGGTGGCAAGTAAGTTTGCAACAGGCATGTATCCAACCTTTATAACCACTAAAGAGACGGTTGATAAAACCACTAATTGGCTAAATACCACTGGCAAGGATGGTCAGGATGGACTTCGCAGATTGGTCTCTGAAGGTAAAGATGCTTTGGAGCGAGCGCTAAGAGTTCAAGCTAAGGATAAGTAAGTTACTCAATTGAGGTAAGTGATACTGGCTTACTTTTTTTCTTGTCTCTAGTTTCTTTTGCGGTGATATAGGCAAAAAATGAGATCACCACAAATAAAATTGTTGGGGCTGCCACAAAGTAGGTAAGTGTTTGCAAAATCGTTAAACCCTCGCCTGCAAAGGTGCCATCTTCAATCATGCGCTTGCTGCTCCCATCGCCTCTACCCCAAATGGTTTTAAATATGGAATCCAAATCCGGTGTGGTTTGCCTGTTCCTAAAATTCGCCAAGCAGCGCCCACTGGCTCACGTGGTGTGTGGCGAAGTCGCCAACCTAAATCCTTTAATGTCTTATCCGCCTTTAAGTGATTGCACTTATGGCAGGCAGAGACCACATTCTCCCAATTATGTCCGCCACCCCTTGATCTTGGAATCACATGATCAATTGAGGTTGCGGTAACACCGCAGTAAACACAACGATTGTTATCTCGGGCAAAGATTGCTCGGCGAGATAGTGGCACAGCATGGCGATATGGAATCTTTACAAATTTATTTAATCTAATTACCGCAGGTAATGTAATTGAACCGCGGGCGTAGGTAAGGATGCGATCTGAATCTTCAACAGTTGAAGCGCGCTGATTTAAGACGAGTATCAATGCTCGTCGCTCTGATACGACACCTAGTGGCTCATAGGTGGCGTTCAGTACCAAAGTTTGTGACACTGAAAGCTTTCTCCTTTAAGGGGCAGCGCGTGGCTCGTGCTGCGTAGGCATATCTTGCCTGAAGGTTGGCAAAAAGACAGCATTTCTAGGCAGATTCCTTCTTACAATTGGGTTAAGGTTTTCACTTACTACCCATGAAACTGCCAAAGAATTTCCAACCCGCCCTTGATTGGTTCACCGGGGCACCCCTAAATATCACCGTAATCATCATCTTGGCCCTTTCTATCTCCCGCTTTGGCCAACGCTGGATTACCCAATTTATGAACCGAGTTGCAACCGCTGATTTAATTCCAGGGCCTAAACGATCTGGGATTAGACAAAAGGAGCGGGCTAAAACAACCAGCACTGTTTTAAAATCCACATTAAATGGTGTGATCTGGTTAATCGCAATCTTTATGATTTTAGCTGAGTTTGGTTTAAATCTCGGGCCCCTGATTGCCTCAGCTGGTGTGATTGGTGTGGCATTAGGACTTGGCGCGCAAACTTTAGTGCGCGATATTTTATCTGGCATCTTTATGTTAGTTGAAGATCAATATGGTGTTGGCGACAAGATTGATGTGCTTGATGTGCAAGGTGTTGTTGAAACAGTCGGGCTTCGAATTACAACTGTAAGAGATGCTAAAGGAACAATTTGGTATCTGCGAAATGGTGAGATATTAAAGGTTGGAAATAAATCTCAACCTAAATCAAAAAAGTAAATTAAGGATTAAACTCTTTAGCTAAAATTTGAGCAATCATAGATACACCTTTGTCCCATTCAACTCCGTAAATTCTAGTGAAAGCAGTCTCATAACTTAATCCTTCGCCAACGAGCTGACTGAGTTGCATAGTTGAGGATGGGCCAGCAAGCGCTGTTAAAACTTCTGTGATAGCCATTCCAACATCGTAAACTCTGGCGCCATCATATTTGTCCCATGCAGCACCACCATATGTGTAACCACCTTTAGGACTTATAAACTCTGTTAACCACTCAACATCTGGCTTAACGGTATAAACCAAGGTTCCTATGACTGATTCGCGAGCCTCTAAATACTTCTCATAATTATCAAAGTAAATTGCAGCGTTCTGAGCATATGTTGCCTCACCTTCAAATTGCCATTTTGGAAGATTTCCTAAATATTTTCCTTGTTGAGAGTCTTGAATGATATGTGTGTACT
>JBEAVA010000156.1:0-2792 GCA_041161165.1 Actinomycetota bacterium | reverse complement strand
AATCGGTATTGATGCCGATGCTGATCCAATTGGTGAGGCAGCTGCATGGCAGATTGCATTTGAAGAGGTCACTAGATTTTCTGGAAATGATTTACCAATTAATGGCTCAACTGCATCAGTTGTGCAAGAGGTTATGGATTTATCCACCCAATTGGCAGAAAATGATCGAAGCGCGAATGAAATCATTGATTACACCGAGAAATTACTTTCCAAGCTCTCACAGAAGAGTTGCAACAGCGGCTGGCAATCTTGCCGATTGTGGATGCTTTTGATCGCCGGCGAAAAGAAAATGGACTCTTAACTTTTAATGATCATATGTCTATTGCTGCTCGGTTGGTTAGTGAAAGTAAATCAAACCACAGCGATGATATTGGCTTGATCGAGCGAAGCAAATACAAAGTTGTTTTACTTGATGAGTATCAAGATACATCTTTTAACCAAATTAAGTTCCTTTCAAATCTTTATGGAAATAATCACCCAGTAACAGCTGTTGGTGATCCAAACCAGGCCATCTATGGCTGGCGCAGCGCAAGCTCTGAAACTTTAGATACTTTCTCACAATCCTTTAGTAGTAAGGCTTTGCGATTTAATCTTCTAACCACTTGGCGAAATGATCATTCAATATTGGATCTGGCAAATGTTGTAATTGATCAGATTTCAACTGAAAAACAGATTGCAAAGTTAACTGCCAGACCAAATGCCAAGAGCGGAGAGGTTATTTGTGCTGTTTATGATACGCAAATTCAAGAAGGGCAGGAGATTGCTGCCTACTTTGCCAAGTACTGGTTTGATAAAGAGCGAGAAAAATTACCGGCAGAAAAGAAGACAACCTTTGCAGTATTGGTTAGAAGCAGATCGCAAATTGATTTAATTCAATCAGCATTTGGTGAATTAAATATCCCAACCGATGTTGTTGGAGTTGGTGGCTTGATTAATACTCCTGAGGTGGCCGACATTATTGCTCTGCTGCGCACACTTACTATGCCTGAGTCTGGAACTGCATTAATGCGCTTACTTACTGGACCCCATCTAAATCTAGGTGCTAGAGATTTAATGGCACTTGGTAGTTTTACTAAATCATTTGCCAGGGCTAATGATTACTCACGTGGTGCTCAACTAAAGCAGGCACTTGAGGAGAATATTGAGATCGCAACTACCGCCGATGAGTTCGCCGCCGGCTCAATCATTGAATCTTTAGAGCAATTATTGATTTTGACTCCAGCAGAGTTAAAGAAATATCAAAAAACTCCAGAGTTTACCGATGAAGGTCTAGCTAGATTAAGAAAATTTGCACTCTCACTTCGCACCCTAAGACGTAATTTAACTGGTTCAATCACTGATGCAATTTCACAAGTATCTGAGTTTTTATCACTTGATACTGAAGTATTAGTAAGAGATGGCTGGCAAAATGGCCGCAGAAACATTGATCGATTCTTAGATGAGGCTGCTAGATTTCAAAAAAATGGTGGCACGCTGTTTAACTTCTTGCAATGGTTAAAAATCGCTCAAGATGCGGAAGGGGGTTTAAAACCAGCAGAGGTTGATGTTAGAAGTGATGCGGTTCAGATTTTAACCATTCACGCAGCAAAGGGTGCTGAATGGGATTATGTTGCACTTCCTGGTTTGGCTGAGAGAAATTTTCCAAATATTGGTAAAAAGTCAGATAACTGGATAACTAATGCCGGCAGTATTCCAGTCAGTATGCGTGGTGATTATCAACAACTACCATCAATTAACTTTGAGAATTTTTCAACTAATAAGAATTTAAAGGATGGAATAGAAAGTTTTGGTGATCAGTGGAAGGCTCGCAAAGCTATGGAGGAGATGCGCCTGGCATATGTTGCAATCACTAGAGCAAAGCAAGGCTTAATCTGCACGACCTCACATTTTAGAACTGGTGAAAATGCTGTTGCACCAAGCAGTTTATTTCAATTATTTGCTAATGCAGCAATAAATATTGCAGGTGCAACTGTTATTGCAGGTTCTGAGATTCCAGATGGAATAAATCCAATGAAGGAAAATCCAATCACCGCCTCTTGGCCCAAGAAAAATCCAGCTATTTTAAAGTTGCAAGAGGTAGCTAAATTAGTTGATTCATCCAAGCCCTACACCAAAGAAGAGGTTGAACAACTTATTACCAAAACTTCTGATGATGAAAAGGTTGGTTTGCTTACAGACTTAAAAATGATAATTAATGAAATGAAATCAAAAAGTAGTAAGCAAGATGTAATTTTGCCAACTAGATTGTCAGTTTCAACCTTGCTATATCTAGCTAATGATCCGCAAGAGCTTGCCCTTAGATTAAGAAGACCAATGCCAAACCACATTGATAAATATGCAAGAAGAGGAACTGAGTTTCATCTTTGGCTTGAAAACTATTTTAAGCACCCAGCTTTGATCTCAATGGATGAGTTGTTTAATCAGAATTCAACTACCAACTCTGATCAAGATGCACCATTAGATAAGTTGCAAGAGGCTTGGCTGGCAAGTGATTGGGCAAAGAAAGCACCAATTGATGTTGAGGTCGGTTTTGAGACCATGATTGATGCCACCTTGATTAGAGGAAGAATTGATGCAGTTTATAAGGTGGATGCTGAGCATTATGAGGTAGTGGATTGGAAAACAGGAAAGGTTAAATCCGGTGATGATCTTCAATCAGCCTCAATACAACTAGCTATGTATCGACTTGCCTATGCAAAATTAAAAAATCTTCCAATTGAAAATATCTCTGCTGCTTTTCACTACGTTATAGATAATCAAACTGTTAAACCAGCTGATATTTTAGATGAGCA
>JBEAVA010000010.1:0-9485 GCA_041161165.1 Actinomycetota bacterium | reverse complement strand
GTTGGGGTTACCTCTCTAACCAACAAGGTAGAGCGGGTAAGTGAGTGCATTCCGCAAACTGCCACTGAAGTGTGTTCTGCAAAATCTGTGCCATCTCCTGCTAAAAATGTCGGAATAGTTGCTGGGGATAAAATTGTTAAAGTAAATGGCATCTCATATCAAGAGTGGAGTGATGTTGTAACAGTTATTCGAGCATCTGCTGGAAAACAATTAGATATTACAGTTGATCGAAATGGAAGTTTGATAAATCTATTGGTAACTCCAGCTGCTCGTGATTTAGATGGTGAAAAAATTGGTGTGCTGGGCGTGGTGAATGAGATTGGCACAATAACTTATGGACCATTTACCGCTTTAGGCAAAGCAACCACCTTTACCGGTGAAATTTTGCAAAATAGCATCACATCTTTGATCTCACTGCCAAGTAAGATTCCAGATTTAATTAATCAGACATTTGGCAATCAAGAACGTGATCCAGAAGGATTAGTTGGTGTAGTTGGTGTGGCTCGAGTTAGTGGTGAAACGGCTGATACCAAGGCGTTAACAACTAGAGAGAAGATCGCCACATTTATATTGATAATTGCATCTCTAAACTTATTTGTGGGCATGTTTAATTTATTACCCCTTCTGCCATTAGATGGTGGACATATGGCAGTTGCAATTGCAGATGGTTTTAGAAATTTTCGCGCCAAACGAAAAGGCTTGGCAAAGCCTGCTCCCTTTGATGTTGAGCGGCTCACACCAATTACTATGGTGGTCTTTGTATTGATGGCTTCTTTATCACTATTGCTGCTTACTGCAGACATACTCAACCCAATTCGGCTTAATTTCTAGGTAAGGTTTGCCTATGGTTGATTTAGGAATTCCATCAGCGCCACCTCCAACTCTTGCTCCTCGCCGTAAATCTCGGCAGTTAAAGGTAGGTTCAGTTTTAGTTGGTGGAGATGCTCCAGTTTCTGTTCAATCGATGTGCACAACACTTACATCAGATGTAAATGCAACCTTGCAACAAATTGCAGAGTTAACTGCATCTGGTTGCCAAATTGTTCGAGTCGCAGTTCCATCACAAGATGATGCGGATGCACTTGCTCAGATCGCTAAGAAATCTCAAATTCCAGTAATTGCAGATATTCACTTTCAACCAAAGTATATTTTTGCAGCTATTGATGCTGGTTGTGCTGCAGTTCGGGTTAATCCAGGAAATATTAAACAATTTGATGACAAGGTTAAAGAGGTAGCAAAGGCTGCTGGGGATGCTGGAATTCCAATTCGAATTGGTGTTAACGCCGGCTCTCTTGATCCAAGGCTTTTGGCAAAGTATGGCAAGGCAACACCGGAGGCATTAGCCGAGTCTGCTTTATGGGAAGCATCTTTATTTGAAGAGCATGGTTTTCGCGATATTAAAATCTCAGTTAAACACCATGATCCAGTAACAATGGTGAAGGCTTATCGATTATTAGCTGCAAAATGTGATTACCCATTACATCTTGGCGTAACTGAGGCTGGTCCAATTTTCCAAGGAACTATTAAATCTGCTACCGCTTTTGGCATATTACTTGCTGAAGGAATTGGCGACACTATTCGAGTTTCACTTTCTGCCCCACCTGTTGAAGAGGTTAAGGTCGGTATTTCAATTTTAGAATCCCTTAATTTGCGCCAACGAAAGTTAGAGATTGTCTCCTGTCCATCATGTGGCAGAGCCCAAGTAGATGTTTATTCTTTGGCGGAGAAAGTCCAAGCAGGATTGCAAGGAATGACTGTGCCACTTCGCGTTGCAGTTATGGGTTGTGTTGTTAATGGACCAGGCGAGGCAAGAGAGGCAGATCTTGGTGTGGCATCTGGAAATGGTAAGGGTCAAATATTTGTAAAGGGTGAGGTAATTAAAACTGTGCCAGAGGCACAGATTGTTGAGACGCTAATTGAAGAGGCGATGCGCCTTGCTGAAGAGATGGAGGCTGCTGGAGTGGCATCAGGTGAGCCATCCGTTGCTGTTAAATAGATAGGCTTTACCTATGTTAAAGATGTCCACCTTATTGTTGCGCACATTGCGTGATGATCCAGCTGATGCTGAGGTTGCATCCCACCGCTTGTTAGTTAGAGCAGGATTTGTCAGAAGAGTTGCCGCTGGTATCTACTCCTGGTTACCACTTGGTTATCGAACATATCGCAAGATTGAAAATGTTGTTCGGGAAGAGATGGATAAGGCTGGATTTCAAGAGGTTCACTTTCCAGCTCTCTTACCTAAGGATCCATATGAACAAACAAATCGTTGGGCTGAGTACGGAGCAGATTTATTTAGATTACAAGATCGAAAAGGTAATGATTACTTATTAGGACCAACCCATGAAGAGATGTTCACATTGATGGTAAAGGGTGAGTTCTCCTCATATAAAGATTTGCCATTATCGATCTATCAAATTCAAACTAAGTATCGAGATGAACCTCGTCCAAGGAGTGGAATTATCAGAGGACGTGAGTTTGTGATGAAGGATTCCTACAGCTTTGATATTGATGATGCCGGTCTTGAGGCTTCATATAACAAACATCGCCAGGCTTATATAAATACCTTTGATCGCTTAGGTCTTAAATACAACATAGTTTCGGCAATGAGTGGTGCGATGGGTGGATCAAAATCAGAGGAGTTCCTAGCCCCATGTCCAACTGGTGAAGATACCTATGTTTTATGTAATGGCTGTGGGTATGCCGCAAATGTGGAGGCAATGGTTACCAAGGTTGCACCATTTAAAGGAGAAAAAGTTGGCGCAATTGAGGTTCTAGATACACCAAATACTCCAACTATTGATTCATTAGTTGAAGTATTTAATAGTAAATACGGCGCCAATATCACCGCAGTTGATACTTTAAAAAATGTTTTATTGATGGCTGATGAAAAACCAATAGCGGTTTTAGTACCAGGCGATCGTGAGGTTGATCTAAAGCGGCTTGAGGCAAACTTAGCTGGGGTTAAAGAGTTACGTTTATTTGAAGATGCAGATTTTGCTAAACATCCTAAGTTAGTTAAAGGTTATGTAGGACCACAAGATGCCAAAGCATTTGGAATTACCCTTTATGCCGATCCTAGAATTGTGGAAGGCTCCCATTGGATTACCGGTGCTAATCAAAAAGATAAGCACGCACGTTTTGTAACCTGCGGCCGTGATTTTAAGGTTGATCAATATATTGAAGCAGCCGAGGTTAGAGCAGGGGATAACTGCCCAAAGTGTGACAAGCCAGTGGTAATTGATCGAGCAATTGAGATTGGTCATATCTTTCAACTAGGTAGAAAGTACGCGCAATCACTTGGTCTTACAGTTTTAGATAAAGAGGGTAAGCCAGTAGTTGTAACTATGGGATCTTATGGAATTGGCGTATCTAGAGCGGTAGCTGCAATTGCTGAGCAAACCTATGATGAGCTTGGTTTAAATTGGCCAGCAGAGGTAGCACCTGCTGATGTTCATATTGTGGCAACTGGCAAAGAGGATCAGCCATTTGATGTGGCAGAACAAATTGGAAAAGATTTAGAGGCAAAAGGTCTTGAAGTTTTATTAGATGATCGTCGGGAGGCATCTGCTGGCGTTAAGTTTAAGGATGCAGAATTAATCGGAATTCAAAAGATAATTATTGTTGGCAAAGCATTAGCAGATGGCAAGGTGGAGGTGCGCGATCGTAAATCTGGGGATAAGCAAGAGGTTGCACTCGCAGATGTTGTTAAAACCATAGTTAAGTAATTTATGAGTATTGAGATCGCAATCTTTTTGGCGATCGCATCAGGATTTGCTGGCTTTGTTGATGCCATGGCAGGTGGTGGGGGATTAATCCAATTACCAGCACTCTTAGTTGGCCTACCAAATAAAGAGCTGCCATTAATTCTAGGTACTAACAAAGTTCCATCTATTTTTGGCACTGCAGCAGCTGCTCGAAATTACTTTAAAAATATTAAGCCAGATATTCCACTTACCTTAACCATGATGGGACCAGCCTTTGCTGGCTCTATGGGTGGAGCAGCGCTGGCTGCATTTGTGCCAAAGGATTTTTTCAAACCATTCATCGTATTTTTGCTAATCCTGGTTGCTATCTACACCTGGCGCAAACCTGAGTTAGGAATGGCAGAGAATTTAAAATTTACCCATAAAAAAAGATTGGTAATTGTTGGATTAATTGGATTAATGATTGGCTTCTATGACGGAATCTTTGGTCCAGGCACTGGCACATTCTTAGTCTTCTTTCTTGTTTCAACTATCGGTTATGCATTTTTAAAGGCCTCGGCCACTGCAAAGTTAGTAAACATCGCAACCAATGCTGGTGCGATCTTGAGTTTTCAATTAACTGGCCATATCTGGTGGCAATTAGGTTTATTACTCGCTTTTGCCAATGTGACGGGTGCGATTATTGGCTCACGCCTTGCAATCAAAGGTGGCTCACCATTGGTTCGAAAAGTATTTTTAGCAGTGATATTTTTACTGATCACCCGCGTTGCTTGGGATACTTTTATAAGTTAAACTTACGTCTACAACTTAATATCGAAGAAGGAAAAAAATGGGAAAGAAAGAAGAGATAATTGCGGCGATTACTCCCGCATTAGAAGCCCTCGGTTTTTACCTTGAGGATGTAACAATTACTTCAGCTGGTAGGCGCAGCATGTTAACTGTCATAGTAGATGGGGATACTCATCTCTCCCTTGATCAAGTTACAACAGCCACCAAAGGAATAAGTGAAATAGTTGAAAATATTCAAATTTTAGGTCAAACCCCTTTTACCTTAGAGGTTACCTCCCCAGGTTTAGATAGGCCACTTACCAAGCCAAGGCATTGGCGAAAAAATTTAGATCGATTAGTAAAGGTAATTTTGCTAGATGGTAAAGAGGTCAAGGGCAGAGTTAAAGATGTAACTGAGAGTGATGCAACACTTGATGAGCAGGTAATTAACTTCACCGATATTAAGCGCGCAACCCTTGAGATTGAGTTTAAGCAGGTGGGTAAGTGAGTGTTGATGTTGAAGCACTAAAACTTTTAGCACAGGAGAAGAAATTACCGCTTGAGCGATTAATCAATGCAATTGAAAATGAGGTTGCAAAAGCATATGCCGAGCTACCAGTTGCCAAACCACATGGACGTGCGGTTTTAAATCGCCAAACTGGTGAGTTAGTAATTTATGTGCCAGTGCTTGGTCCAGATGGTGACCGTATAGATACCGTAACTGATAATCCAGATGGCTTTGCAAAGTTAGCTGATAAAACTGCGCGCAAAGTTATTAAAGAAAAGATGCGTGAAGCAAAAGATCTTGAAGTTGTCACGGAGTTCTCCGGCAGCGTTGGTGATGTCATTGGTGGGATTGTGCAGCAGGGAAGAGATGCTGATGTTATTTATGTAAGTTTGGGAAGAGTTGAAGGAAAGGTGCCGCCGGCCGAACAGGTAAAGGGTGAGGTTTATAAACATGGAGATCGAATTAAATGCTTTGTGGTTGATGTTAAGCAGGGTGAAAAAGGACCAGAGGTAACTTTATCTAGAACTCATCCAGCATTTGTGAAGATGTTATTTGCTCTTGAAGTTCCAGAGATTAAAGATCGAGTAGTAGATATTGTTGGCATAGCACGTGAGCCGGGAGCAAGAACTAAGTTATCAGTTAGAACTCATCGCGCTGGGGTGAGCGCTAAGGGTGCATTAATAGGCCCGCAAGGATCTAGAGCGCAAAATGTTATGAATGAACTAAATGGTGAAAAAATTGACATCATTGATTTCTCCGATGATCCTGCTACATATGTTGCAAATGCATTAGCACCTGCCAAGGTAAGCTCAGTTGAGATTGTTGATTTAGAGAGTAAATCTGCCAAGGTGATTGTGCCGGATTATCAATTATCACTTGCAATTGGTAAAGATGGTCAAAATGCCAGACTTGCCGCTCGCCTTACCCAATGGCGAATTGATATCCATCCAGATAATCCAGTAACGCAGATTAAGGCGGAAAAGACAGAGGAAGCGGCAACTATTTCACCCATCCAAGGGGCTTAGGGTAGAGTGCGCGATGTTGGGTAAAAAACTAAGGCAACGCAGCTGTATCGCTTGTCGAAAGTTAGATACCAGAACAGATTTAATTCGAACAGTTTTGATCGGCAATGAAATAAAGGTTGATCTAAACCATCGGATGAGCGGTCGGGGAGCTTGGCTTCACGCAAACTGCTTTAAGGTGGCAACTGAGCGAAGATCTTTTAATCACTCCTTCAAGTTTGAAGGTGAGATTAAAACCGATGAGTTAGATAATTACTTAAAAAATTTAGGTAATTAACAAACAGTATGGAGCGAGCGAGAATGACACTCTAATGAGCACTACAAGATTATGAGTAGTTCTATTTAGGCTCGTGCGTAAATAACGCGGGGCCAGAAGAAGGAGAAGTGTGGCCAAGGTCCGCGTTTATGAGTTAGCTAAAGAGTTAGGGCTAGAAAGCAAAGAGCTCTTATCTAAGCTGCAAGAGGTTGGCGAATTTGTTCGCTCAGCATCATCAACTGTTGAAGCACCGGTTGTGCGCAAGTTGATGGATAAGTTTCCAGATTTAGTACCGGCTGAGGCTGCGCCAAAAGCTAAAAAAGCTCCAGCGAAAAAGGCTGCGCCAAAACAAACTGTAAAGGTGGAAGATTTACCACCTGAACTGCAAAAGATGGTTGAGGATGCAACGCCATCAGTACGTCCTGCCACACCAACTTCGCGTCCTGCCAACAATCCATTTTCAGCCGCAAGTGGCACACCACCAAGTGCAATGCCACGTCCACCAAGAGCTGGTAATAATCCATTTAGTACTGGTGGTGGCGGACCACGTCCACCTGCAAGACCAATTAGACCTGGTGAGGCGGGAAGAACTCCTGGAAAATTACAACCTGGTCAACGTCCACCAATGTCTGGTGCTCGTCCTGGTTCTGTTCGTCCAGGTTTTGCAGCACGTCCACCATCTAGTAATCCAAGACCAAATACTGGTGCACCAACATCATCTCGTCCTGGTTCTTCTTCATCTCCTTATCGCACACCATCATCACCTGCTGGTTCACCATTTGGTGGCAAAGGTGGCGGTCGTCCACCACAACGAGGAGGCGCAGCAGGTGCATTTGGTAAAGGCGGCAAGGGTAAGAATAAAAATCGTGGACAAAAGAGTAAAAAAGAAAGACGTGAAGATTTTGAAAATCTACCAGCACCACAATTAGGTGGCGCGGTAGTTCCACGTGGTGATGGCAAAACTGTTGTCCGTATGAGGCGTGGTGCAACTTTGATGGATTTTGCCGAAAAGATAAAGGCAGATCCAGCCGCATTAGTCTCAGCCCTTTTCCATTTGGGCGAGATGGTCACTGCAACTCAATCAGTTGATGAAGATACCTTCACATTGTTAGGCGCAGAGCTTGGCTTTGTAATTCAAATCGTAAGCCCTGAGGATGAAGATCGTGAGTTGCTTGCTGAGTTTGAGATTAATTTAGAGGAGGAGTTAGCTCAAATAGATCCAGAGGATCTGGTTGTGCGCTCGCCAATTGTTACCGTGATGGGACATGTTGATCATGGTAAAACTAGATTGTTGGATGCAATTCGATCAACTGAAGTTATAAAGTCTGAGGCAGGTGGAATTACTCAACATATTGGTGCCTACCAAATTCATCATGAACATGATGGAGTTGAACGCGCAATTACCTTTATTGATACTCCGGGCCACGAAGCATTTACAGCGATGCGTGCTCGAGGTGCGAAGGTAACAGATATTGCAGTACTAGTTGTGGCTGCAGATGATGGAGTTATGCCGCAAACAATTGAAGCATTAAATCACGCCCAAGCTGCTGATGTGCCAATTGTAGTTGCTGTAAACAAAATTGATAAAGAAGGAGCTAACCCAGACAAGATTCGTCAGCAATTAACTGAGTACAACTTAATCGCTGAAGAGTATGGCGGACAGACCATGTTTGTAAATGTTTCAGCTCTTTCTGGAAAAGGAATTGATGATCTAATCGCGGCAATTTTATTAACTGCAGATGCTGCGATTGATTTGCGGGCAATTGCAGATGACATTGCCAGAGGTGTTGCGATTGAGGCAAATCTTGATAAGGGTCGTGGGCCAGTTGCAACTGTTTTGGTCCAACGGGGAACTTTGCATGTTGGTGATGCGATTGTGGCAGGTGGTGCATATGGCCGTGTTCGTGCGATGTTAGATGAGCATGGACAAACTTTGGAAGAGGCTGGTCCATCACGTCCAGTTCAAGTTCTTGGATTTACATCTGTGCCAGGTGCTGGTGATTCATTTATTGTTGCCGAAGATGATCGAACTGCAAGACAAATCGCAGAGAAGCGTCAACTTGCATCAAGAAATGCATCTTTAGCTAAGGCACGCAAGAAGGTTTCCCTTGAAGATTTCTTGGAGCAATCAAAGGTAACTACTTTGAACTTGATTCTAAAGGGCGATGTTTCTGGATCGGTAGAAGCCTTAGAGGATGCGTTAGTTCAACTAGATGTTGGTACTGAGGTTGATCTAAGAGTTATTCACCGTGGCGTTGGTGCGATTACTAAGAATGACGTTACCTTGGCATCTGCTTCAACAGCAGTAATCATTGGCTTTAATGTTAAGCCTGAACCACAAACTGCAATTTTTGCTGAACAAGAAGGTGTTGAAGTTAAGTTCTACACCGTTATTTACAAAGCCATTGAAGAGATCGAAGCATCTCTTAAGGGACTTCTTAAGCCAGAGTTTGAAGAGGCAGTACTTGGTAATGCTGAAATTAGAGACATATTTAAATCAAGCAAGTTTGGAAATATTGCTGGTTGCTTAGTTTCTGATGGGATTATTCGCCGAAACGCCAAGGTTCGAACTATGAGAGCTGGTGTTGTGATTGGTGAAAACTTAAGCATTGAATCCCTACGAAGATTTAAAGATGATGCCACTGAGGTTCGAGATGGCTTTGAGTGCGGTATTGGTCTTGGATCATTTAAGGATCTTCAGGTAGGAGATGTAATTCAAGCTTATGAAATCCGTGAGAAAAAGCGGGCTTAACATATGCCAAGTAAACGTCCACTACAGGTTGCCGATCGCATCAAAGAATTAGTTGCTAACGCACTTGAGTCGCGGGTTAAAGACCCACGACTTGGGTTTGTGACCATTACTGATGTTCGAGTAACTGGTGATTTGCAACAGGCTTCAGTTTTTTACACAGTTCTTGGTGATGCAGCTGCACATGAATCAAGTGCTGCAGCATTAAGTAGTGCAAAGGGAATGCTTCGATCAGAGGTCGGTCGAGCACTTGGCTTAAGAGTTACACCTTCAATTGAATTTTTCTTAGACGGCATGGCAGATTCTGCCTCAGCAATGAATGATTTAATTGAGCAGATGCATAAGGCTGATGCCGAGCTTGAAAAGTTAAGAGCTGGTGCAAAACCTGTTGCTGAAGATCCATATAAAAAACATAACTAATAGGTGATTTAATGGATGGCTTTTTATTAGTAGATAAAGCCGGCGCAATGACTAGCCA